>CANGVB010000186.1 GCA_947456995.1 Bryobacteraceae bacterium
GATGAACCGCACCAGCCAACCCGGCAATATCCAGGCGGCCATCACCCCGGCACTCCAGTCCAGCTTCCCCGGCCTGGTCGTCTCCGGCATCGCAACCCTCGATCAACTCCGCTCAGAATCCACCGCCAACCAGCGCTCCACAGCCTTACTCCTCGCCCTCTTCGCGATTCTCGGCCTCGCACTAGCCATCGTCGGAGTCCACGGTGTTATCGCCCACCGGGCAGCCGAGCGAACCCGCGAGCTCGGCATCCGCATCGCCCTCGGAGCAACCCCTTCCAACCTGCTAACCCTGGTGCTAAAAGAAACCATCCTGGTATCTCTGGCCGGAGCTCTAACAGGAGTCTTCGCCGCCTACGCCCTGAGCCAATATCTCAACTCGCTACTTTTCGGAATCACCATCCACGACCCGCTGGCCTTCACCCTCAGCCCGCTCATACTATTTGTCGCCGCAACGCTAGCCGCCACTTGGCCTGCCCTTCTTGCGCTACATACAGACCCGGCCCTGACCCTTCGACACGACTAAAGCGGTTTCTCAGATACAACCACACGGGGTCCACTGCCACAACTAAACTGCCGCCTTATGCCCGCGATCCCGAGCTTGGTCCAACTAAGTTCCACCTCGGTTTCCTGATCAGCCCCATGGTCATCACACGGCCACTGTACGACGCGAACAGGCCTCGTTGCCTGCCGCAGCGCATCCCACGATTCCTTTCTCAACACCAATGCATCGCTCACACCGCGAAACGCATGCAACTTGTCTTTGCTCTTCGAAACTCCTACGACAATTCCGTACCTTTTCCCACAAGGGCGAGTAGATGTCTGCAGGAAGAACTCGCTTTTCACTCCGTCGTGGTCGTAGTCTGCAAAGTCCATAACTCTCGTAACTGGCCTCTTCGCAACCAATTCAGCAAATCCTTCTTCTCCGCCGATACTATGATCCTTCTCGTAGTTCGGTTCCCAACGTTTCACGATAGCCACCTGCCCCGTATCTGCGAGAATTTCATCAAAAAACGAAGTCAAATCCAGTCGGTCAATCACGGCACTTTTGCGAATGCGCACAAGTTCTAAATCCCCACCCTCCCCAAATGCAAAGCCAGTGCAAGGGCAAGTCAGAGAAATATCATTCGCCTCGCAAACCGGCTTCGGCGACAACTTCCACCGCAACTGCCACGTCTCCACCACCCCATCCACCAACACCTTCTGCTCCTCGCGAATCTGTCCGCAAAGCACCACCCCAACCGAAATCAACCCAAGCAATCTCCACATTTGCCGTCATCATAGCAACCCTCCGCGTGTTACCTTGCTCTAAGGACAATGAACTACAAAGTCTGGCTCCTCCTCGCCGCCCTCATCCTCGCGGGCATCGTTTGGCGGGCCAATCAAAATCCAACTCAAGACTCGGGAGACCCCATGGAAGCCGGAAAGAAATTCCTCGAAGAAAACGCCAAGAAAGACGGCATCAAGTCGACTCCCTCTGGCCTGCAATACGAAGTACTGCGTGAAGGCACCGGACCCAAACCCGCCGCCACCAGCACCGTTGAAGTCCACTACGAAGGCCGCCTCATCAACGGCAGCATCTTCGATTCAAGCTATCAGCGCAAAGAAACCATCTCCTTCCCCCTCAACCGCGTAATCCCCGGCTGGACCGAAGGCCTGCAACTCATGCCCACCGGCGCAAAGTACCGCCTCTATATCCCCTCAGAACTCGGCTACGGTGCCCGCGGCGCAGGCGCAGACATTCCCCCAAACTCCGCCCTCATCTTCGACGTCGAACTGATCTCGATTCGTTAACTCGGCACATGCGCAAAACCTACCGGCCCAGCGCACTCCGAAAAATCACCCACAAAATCTTAATCGCTGCGCGGGAACTCCCCAAAAGGTTCCCGCTCACTTTTTCCTCCCCAGCCAGCCGATGCCCATACCTAACCGGCACCTCCACCACCCTCAATCCCCGCTGTGCCGCCCTCACCTGCATCTCGATCGTCCAGCCATAATTCCGGTCGCGCATCCCCAGATCCCGCAATACTCCCGCACGCACCGCCCGAAACGGCCCCAGATCCGTAGCACTCTGCCCCCAAAACAAATTCAGCAACGACGTGGCCAGCCAATTCCCAAACCGTTGATGTCCCCGCAGCGCCCCCTTCGACGCCTCCCCCAGCACCCGAGACCCAATCACCAAATCCGCCTCACCACGCAGGATCGGCGCCACCAGAAGTTCTGTCTCTCCTGCATCCTCACTCCCGTCGGCTTGCAGGTACACCAGGATCACGTCATCCGGCACAACTTCAAGCACGGCCAGACAAGCCGCGCCGTACCCTTTTTCTGCGGTCGATACAACCCTAGCCCCAGCTTTTTCAGCCTCCAGCGCAGTTTCATCGCTCGAACCATTGTTCGCAACCACCACTTGCGCGAAAATGCCTTTGGGTAGACGCAACAAAGTTTGCGCGATTACGTCTGCCTCATTGTAAGCAGGTATGACCAACCAAACAGGCGAGACAACTCCGGCACCATCCTCAGCGGGATTCTTCTTGCGCGACCTCGTGTTGAGCGTACTCATCGCCGTTGCGATTATCCTCTTCCTCTATCAGCCCGTAAAGGTCGAAGGCACATCTATGATGCCTGCCTTGAGTGATCAGGAGCGGATCTTCATCAACAAGTTTACCTACCGCTTTGGCATCGAAGACATCCGCCACGGCGATATGGTCGTTTTTTTGTACCCCGGCGATACCTCCAAGTCTTATATCAAACGCGTCATCGGCATCCCAGGGGACTCCGTTGAAGTGCGAGAGGGCGCGGTGCTTCTTAACGGGACTCTGATCGACGAACCCTACGTCCCCGATGAGTTCATGGATCGAATCAGTGCACCGCGCACTATCGTCAAGCCAGGCGAATACTATGTGATGGGCGACCACCGAAGCGCTTCCAACGATTCCCGCTCTTGGGGGACAGTCCCAAAAGATTACATCTACGGAAAAGCCGTCTTCGTCTATTGGCCGCTAAAAAAATTGGGAAGATTGCACTAAATTTTTAAGCCATCAACTCTTTCAGCGCCTTGCTGTACACCACTCGCAAACTCGGTTTTCTGGGCACTGCATTCAACAGAGAATCATGCGAATCTGCTACCAGCAGATACTCTTCTACCGAACGTATCAGGTTCAGCAAAGCCAGGCGCCGCCGATGCAATCGATTCAATTCCTTTTGAATTTCAGGCAGCGGCGTCAGTGTTGGGGAGGTCTTACTACGTGACATATGTCCTTTGTACTAGTACTAGCTGTGGTACTCAAGTCCTAAAATAGGGGTATTCTCTCACTCATTTGCGGGTAGATAATACCCACCTATAGGGGGTCTTTGCTCTACTACCATTTGACTACCCCGCCTCAGCCAACCCCAAAATCCCGGCTCATGCTAAAATACAGTTCTGGTGGTGACACCCAAGTCTCCTCCTAAGTTGCTCAATCCAATGGACTTTCTCGAAGGCCTCAATCCCTCCCAACGCGAAGCCGCCGCTCACATCGAAGGCGCGCTCCTCATCCTCGCTGGTGCCGGCTCTGGCAAAACCCGCGTTATCACTCACCGCATCGCCAACCTCGTCCACGCCCATAAAGTCCCCGGCTACGCAGTTCTCGCCGTTACTTTCACCAACAAAGCAGCCAAAGAAATGAAAGAGCGCGTAGACCAGCTCCTCGCCTCCACCGGCGAAAACTACGACACCCCCTTTGTTTCGACTTTCCACTCCTTTTGCGTCCGTCTCCTCCGCCGCGATGGCGATCGCCTCGCCGATATCCGCCCCGGCTTTACCCGCAACTTCAACATTTACGACGACGACGATCAGATGACTCTGATCAAGCAGATCTACAAGAATCTGGGTCTCGACGACAAGTTCATGCAATACCGTGCCGCACTTTCGCGCATCTCCCATGCCAAGAGCCACCACGAATCCCCTGCAGACATCGCCAAGAACGCCAAAGACCCCAAATCCTCTCGTCTGGCCGTCATCTTTGAGCAGTACGAATCCCGCCTCCGCCAGGCCAACGCTGTAGATTTTGACGACCTCCTCCTCGAAAGCGTCCGCCTCCTCAAGCACGATTCCCAACTCCGCGAACTCTACAACCGTCGCTACTCCTTCGTCATGGTGGACGAGTATCAGGACACCAACCGCAGCCAGTATGAACTCATGCGCCTGCTCAGCATGAGCCACGGCAACGTGGTCGCCGTAGGCGACGAAGACCAGTCGATCTACTCCTGGCGTGGTGCCGACATCCGCAACATCCTCGACTTCGAGCGAGACTACGCCAACGCTAAAATCGTCCGTCTCGAACAAAACTACCGCTCCACCAAAAACATCATCGAAGCCGCCAGCGCCGTCGTTGCCAACAACACCCAGCGCAAAGGCAAAAACCTCTGGACCGATCAAACCTCCGGCCCCAAAATTGGCCTCTATGAAGCGATGGACGGAGAAAACGAAGCCCTCTGGATAGCCGATCGCATCGACAAAACTCTCGACCGCGACCCCAAAACCCAGATCGCCATCCTCTACCGCACCAACTCGCAATCCCGCCAGATTGAAGAAGCCCTCCGCCGCTACGGCCGCAAGTACACTGTCGTAGGTGGTCTCAGCTTCTACCAGCGAGCCGAAATCAAAGACGCCTTGAGTTACCTCAAGCTACTGGTAAACCCAACAGACTCCATCGCCTTCCTCCGCGTAGTAAACACCCCAGCCCGAGGCATCGGCAAAACCACTCTCGATCAGGTCGATCAATTCGCCCAGGCCAACAAGATCAGCCTCTGGGAAGCAACCGAAAAACAAATCGAAGAGCACGCACTCGGCTCCCGTGCAGAAGCCGCTCTCGACGCCTTCCGCAAGATGATCCTCGAACTCCGCGACGGCATCGAAAGCAAATCCGTCGAAGACCTGCTGCGCACCCTCCTCGCCCGCACTGGCTACATCAAGACCCTCGAAGAGAACCCCGCGCCTGAAAACGAAGGCCGCATCGCCAACCTCCTCGAACTCATCAACGCCGCCGCCGAAGCTGCCGAACGCGGCGAATCCATCGGCGACTTCCTCGACCACGCCGCCCTCGTCTCAGACTCCGACAACGTCAACGAAAAAGCGCAAATCTCCCTTCTCACCATGCACAACGCCAAGGGCCTCGAGTTCCCCGTTGTCTTCATCGCCGGCATGGAAGAAGGCCTCTTTCCTCACTCCCGCGCCCTCCAGGACGACAACCAGATGGAAGAAGAACGCCGCCTCTGCTACGTCGGCATGACTCGCGCACGGCAACAACTCTTTCTCACCTGGGCCCGCATGCGACGCAAATACGGCGGCGGCATGCCAGAGCCAGCCCTCACATCGCGTTTCATCCGCGAAGTCCCCGAGCCATTCACCGAACGCCTCTCCAGGCTCAGCGTCATCCCGCAAATGGATCTCACCGCAGAGCAGTGGGAAGCCCGTGAAACCGTCAAAAAATACAGTTACAGCTCCCGCCCCAGTTCTGCTGCCGACAACATCAATCAGTTTTTCGGGGGAGGGAACTCGGCTGCCACGGCAAGACCGGTAGTGCAACCTCCGCCACGTCCTCCAGTGGGTCCTCCACCGCCACCACCAGCTCCTCCAAAGCCCACAACAGCATCGCTTTTTGAAGACCTTCCCCCCTGGGAAACCAAACCAGCCGCCGCCCCGCCAGCTCCAAAGCCAACGGTACCGCAACGCTCCACCGTCCCACCCAAGCGCGACATAATTCCGCCAGCCCCGCCGCGCCTGGCCTCATCGGCTGCCACCTTCCGCCCAGCCGCCCAGCAACTCAAAAAGGTCTCCGGCATCCGTTCGGGCTCCACCGTCATGCACCCCAAGTACGGGAAGGGAACGGTAGTCCGCCGCGAAGGCGACGGCGACGAAGCCAGGCTCATCATCTCCTTTACCGGTTACGGCCTTAAGAAGCTAATCGAGAAGTTCGCTGGCATCAAACAACTGGACTAGGCAATCCCCAGCTCATGCTGCCAAGGAATTCAAAAGAACGAACAACGATGGTTTAAGCACTCGAGAGGATCGACTTGGCACCAGACACCCCAACTGCACTTCAGCGCCGTCAGGCAGATCTCGCTCGCTTGCTGAACGTCTCAAGAACCACCGCAAACCACATTTTTCATGGAACCCAGGGCATTTCGAAGAGCAACGCACGCCAACTGTCAAAGTTCTTCGCAATCGACGTCGACGTCTTCCTCGCTTGAACCGAAACTCGCTTTTCTCCCCCACCTGCGCTATCCTAAAAGTTTGGAATTTCTACCCCGATGAACACGACACACGTAAAAGACAAAGACGAACGAAAAAAGCTGAAGCGCGCCGCCCGTAAAGCCGCCCCCGAATATAAGGGTCGCGCTAAAGGCGAAGACCGTGGCTCCCTCAAGCGCAAGGTCAAGAAGGTCGTCAAGGGCACTCGTAAGCGCTAGTTTTTAGCAAACGAATAGTACTTTATAATCGACTGTACTATTACCCCCTTTTTATGATTCAATAACAGTGCGTCCCGGCGGGCCTCCCCTCCGAGCCTGCACGGACGTAAAGCTGGGCCAGCGGTGCCTCCTCACCACTGGCCCTTTCCTCGTTTTCTCACCCCATCCCCCCATCGCGTAGTTTAGAATACAGCGATGAGCCAGTTGCTTCGCTGCAAAGCGATTGACGTCCTGATCCGCGAAAGCGAATCCTCCGCCACCAAACTCACCAGAACCCTTGGCCTCTGGAGTCTTGTCGCAATGGGTATCGGTGCCGTCATCGGCTCTGGCATCTTCACCCTCACTGGCACTGCTGCTGCGGGCGTCACCATGCAGTACCCCAGCGTCCTCCACGCCCCCGTCCTCGACCTCCTCCGCTTCGGCCCAGATGCCATCTCCACCATTGGCCGTCCCGGCGCTGGCCCCGGCGTTGTCCTCTCCTTCCTGCTGGTCGCCTTCGCCTGCGGCTTCGCAGCCCTCTGCTACGCCGAACTCAGTTCGATGATCCCCATCGCCGGCTCCACCTACACTTACGCCTACGCTACC
>CANGVB010000187.1 GCA_947456995.1 Bryobacteraceae bacterium
ACGCCGCAGCAAGCATAATGGCTGTATGTTCCGGCGTCAATTTCTGGCAAGCTTCGCTACTCCGCTCCTGGCAGCTCCTCGTTTCACCACAGACCCTTTCACTCAAGGCATCGCATCAGGCGATCCGTTACCGGATGGTGTTGTCCTCTGGACAAGGCTCGCATCCCCGCAACTGACAGACAGCCTTGAGGTGGAATGGATTGTTGCCGAGGACGAAGGCTTCAAGAAGATCGTCAAGCGAGGCAAAGAAGTCGCAACACCCCAGTTCGCCCACACCGTGCATGCTGATGTCAGAGGCCTCAAACCCGCACGCTGGTATTGGTATCAGTTCCGTTGCGGTGGAGTCGAGTCCCGCATTGGCCGCACCCGCACCGCGCCAGCTCCCAACAGTCAGGATCCCCTTCGCTTCGCCTTTGCCAGTTGTCAGAACTACGAGCAGGGTTACTTCACCGCCTACGAACACATGGCTAAAGAAGACCTGCATCTGGTTGTCCATCTCGGCGACTACATCTACGAAGGCGGGCCCTCGGCCAATCGTCCACGCAAGCATGACTCGCCCGAGATCCAGACACTCACTGACTACCGCAATCGCTATGCTCTCTATCGCAGCGACAAGGACCTTCGCCGCATCCACGAGCTCTTCCCCTTCGTCATTACCTGGGACGATCATGAGGTCGACAACAACTACGCGAGTGACAAGGAAGAACGTGGTGCGCCGCGAGACCAGTTCCTCGAGCGCCGCGCCAATGCGTACCAGGCTTACTACGAGCACATGCCCTTGAGGAAGTCTTCCTTGCCGAGAGGCACCAGCCTCGACCTCTATCGCAGACTCGACTACGGCAAGCTGGCCCGCTTTCATGTTCTCGACACACGGCAATACCGCAGCGATCAACCCTGCGGCGATGGTCGCAAGCAACAGTGTGAAGCAGCGCTAAGCGCAGAGCAGACCATGCTCGGCGATGCACAGGAAAAGTGGCTGATGGCAGGCATGAAGTCTGCACCTCAAACCTGGAACATCCTCGCCAATCAGGTCATGTTCGCGAAAGTCGACGTTAAGCCCGGTGAAGGAGCTGAATACGCGATGGACCAATGGAGTGGCTACGAAGTTCCCCGGCAGAAGCTCATCCAGTTCTTCGATCAGGCCAAGCCGAACAATCCGGTGATCATCACCGGAGACATCCATTCCAACTGGGTGAGCGACATCAAGACGAACTCGAACGCCAATGTTGGAGTCGAGTTTGTAGGGACTTCCATTACCTCAGGCGGCGACGGGATCGATCTGCCAATTGCTGAGGCGAACTTCAAACGAGAGAACCCTCACCTGCACTACTTCCTCGCCAAGCGAGGTTATGTCTCATGCTCGGTTGATAATAAGCTGTTCAAGAGTGAGTACCGCATCGTCCCTACGGTGACAAGCCCGGGATCAGCGATTGAGACTCGCGCCAGATTTGTAGTTCAAGCCGGAACAAACCGGGTGGAGAAGGCATAATGAATCGTCGTGAATTCCTGGCCACAAGTGCCGCACCGCTGCTTCAGACCAAGCAACCGAACATCCTTTGGGTGACCTGCGAAGACATGAGCCCCAACCTGGGTTGCTATGGAGACAAGTTCGCCAAGTCTCCGACGATCGACGCTCTAGCCGAGCGAAGCCTTCGCTATCGTCATGCCTGGTCTTGCGCGCCCGTCTGCGCCCCAGCGCGAACCACAATCATCAGCGGCATGTACCCGCCCTCCACTGGCGCTGAGCATATGCGCAGCGAGACGAAGCTTGCACCCGGGCAGAAGATGTTTCCCCAGATCTTGCGTGAGGCAGGCTACTACACCTCGAATAACTCGAAGGAAGACTACAACCTCATCCATACGGGCAAGGTCTGGGACGAAAGCTCCAATAAGGCACACTGGCGTAAACGAAGCCCGAATCAGCCCTTCTTCAGCGTCTTCAATTTTGTGATCACGCACGAAAGCCAGATCCGCAAGGAGGGGCATCAACTCAAGCATGACCCGCGCGAAGTGCACGTGCCAGCCTACATGCCTGACAATGAGGTGGTTCGTCGCGACTGGGCTCAGTATTACGACAACATCTCGACGATGGACGACATGGTGAAAAAGACGCTTGCAGAGTTGGAATCCGATGGCCTCAAGGATTCCACGATCGTCTTCTTCTACTCCGATCACGGTGCCGGAATGCCCCGCTCCAAGCGCTGGCCTTACAACTCAGGGCTGCAGGTGCCGATGATGGTTCACATTCCAGAACAGTTCAAGCATCTGGCCCCCAAAGACTATAAAGAGGGCGCTTGGACAGACCGTCTGGTGAGTTTTGTCGACCTTGCTCCCACGGCTCTCAGTCTGGCCGGAATTAAAGCAGCCGAATACCATCAGGGCCATGCCTTCCTCGGCACAGCAATCGCACCAGAGCAGGATTATGTCTTCGGGTTCCGGGGGCGCATGGACGAGCGGATTGATATGGTTCGCAGCGTACGGAACCAGCGCTACGTCTACATCAGAAACTACATGCCACATCGCATCTACGGCCAGCATGTGGACTACATGTTTGAAATGCCAACAACCAAGAACTGGAAGGCAGCATTTGATGCTGGCAAGACAAATGAAGTTCAGAGCCGCTTCTGGAAGACCAAGCCAGCGGAGGAGTTCTACGACCTTCAGGCAGACCCGGATGAGATCAACAATCTGGCATTCAGGCCAACAGCTCAGCAAAAGGCCGAAATGACGCGCATGCGTGTGGCTCAGACTTCTTTGGCGGCTCGTATCCGTGACGTTGGATTCCTGCCCGAGCACGAGATCCACTCCCGGTCGAAAGGTGAGGCACCTTACACGATGGCGCAGGACGGGAATCGTTATTCAGCCAATCGAGTGATCAATGCGGCAGAGCTGGCTACAGGGCCAACCATGACACAGCCTGAGATCTTTCGGACTTATTTGGGCGATGCAGATAGCGCCGTGCGCTATTGGAGTGCAATTGGAGTTCTAAGGCAAGGCAAGGCTGCAGTTGAGGTGTGTGCTGCTGCGCTGCGGGCCAGTCTGAAGGATGGAGCACCTAATGTCAGAATTCTTGCGGCAGAAGCACTTGCTCGCTTTGGTGAAGCTACTGACTTTAAACCTGCGATGGAAGTGTTGCTCAGTGCTGCGGATGCAACCAAGGGCGACGACTTCATCGCATTTGCTGCTTTCAATTCGTTGACAGAAGTGGGCGGCGCCAAGCTGAAACCTTATCGTGAACGGATTGCGGCTCTGCCGAAAGCGCAGATCAATGCAAACGCTAAATTTGCATCCTACATTCCAAGGTCGATTGATTATTTGATGGAGATATCCGCCTAGCGGCGGCGCAGCATCAGGGCGGCCAGAGGCAGCAGCATAAGGCCGAAGGTTGAGGGCTCTGGCACCTCAGAAGGGTTTGCTGTTGCCGGAGGATTTGAAGAGCCAGTTGATCCCGATGAACCTGAGGAGCCTGAGGAGCCAGACGAACCCGAAGAACCGGATGATGTCGTGCTACCGGAAGATCCCGATGTTGCCGGTGGAGGGTCGATTACTGAGCCTCCGCCAGAATTCGGGTCAAACACGTTCTGGTTACCGCCAAAGCCGCCACCACTTGATTCGGCTGTAAAGAGTGAGAAGCTTGGAAGCACCTCGAAGAGAAAGAGGCCAAACTGGTCGGCCGTTATCTTCTGGCCGTTTTCTTCATATTCAAGATCGAACGTCAAAAGTGGAGCAAGACCTGAACCGCCAAGGACCAAGGTCAACAAATCGCTTGAGAACAAGAAACTGCTTCCATCGCCGAGCAAAGTGAAGCCCGATTCTTGATCACCAGAGACGTTCTTGGATGAGCCTACTTCAAAACTTAGATTGGTTGTCTTGATGTTGGTGAGCCTGACAGCCTTCGGATTGGCCATGCCATCCTTACCCAGCATCTTGATCTGAAAAGCCCATTTTGTGCCGGCTGGGGCCAGGCTGAAAACGTCCAGTTTGAGCTGGATCGTAGCTGCTTGGGCAACAGCGACCATAAACATGAGCAGGATGATTCGCATGGGCTAAGACTCGTTATCGGCGGAATAGGGAGAAGGCTTTATCCCCCCTGCGGTAAAAGTACCATCCGGGTTGATCCTTTTAAATTGGGAATAAACCTTAACTCTCGCGGCAAAAACTGTGATGAAATGCAAGGGTTATATGTCTAAGAGCTCTTCCCGACGGGATTTCATTACCCGGTCTGCTGCGACCACGGCTACTACTGCGACTGGCCTGGCAGCCCCGAACGGTGAAATTTCAAATGGCGCACACATCCCTGCGCTCAAGACGGCTCACACAACCAAAACGAATTCGATCTGTCCTTACTGCGCCGTAGGTTGCAGCGTCACGATCCACACAATTGGCGACAAGGCTCACAATGTTAAGCCGCATATCGTCCATATCGAAGGGGACCCCGAGAGCCCGGTGAATCGAGGAACTCTTTGCCCCAAGGGTGCTTCGCTTGAGGAGTTTGTGCAGAGCGACCGCCGGCTGACGAAGGTGCGTCATCGCGCAGCCGGGGCTAAGGAATGGACCGACCTCACCTGGGAAGAAGCGATTCCGATGATGGCCTCGCGGATCAAGGCCTCACGAGACAAGGGCTTTGTTGAGAAGGACGAGAAGGGCCGCACGGTGAACCGGCTCGACAACGTCGCCATGATTGGCGGCTGTACAGACACAAACGAGATTAACTACCTGCTGAGCAAGTTCCGCTTCAGCCTTGGGTTACTCGCCTACGAGAACCAAAGCCGGCTTTGACACGGCCCCACGGTGACCAGTTTGGCCGCCACATTCGGACGAGGGGCAATGACCAATGGATGGACCGATGTCGCCAATGCCGACGTCGTTCTGGTGATGGGTGGAAACCCTGCCGAGAATCATCCTGTTGGATTCCGCTTTGTAATGGAAGCCAAGCGGCTTCGCAAGGCAAAGATCGTTTGTATCGACCCGCGATTCACTCGCACTGCGGCAGTGTCTGATTGCTATGTGCCGATTCGCTCGGGCACAGACATTGCCTTCCTGGGCGGACTGATTCACTATGCCGTCGAGAGTGGCAAGTATCAGCGCAAGTATGTCGAGCAGCACACCAATGCGAGTTTCCTGATTGCAGAGGGCTTTGGATTTGAGAATGGCCACTTCTCTGGCTGGCAGGGCGACAAGTACGACAAGACTACCTGGCAGTATGAGCTGGACGGCAGTGGTAACGCGAAGACCGACCCGAAGCTCGAACATCCCCGTTGTGTCTTTCAGTTGATGAAGAAGCACTACTCGCGCTACACGCCCGAGAAGGTTGCTGAGATTTGCGGCTGTACGAAGGAAGAGTTTTTGAAGGCGGCCGATCTGATTACGGTTGCGGCGGCAGAGGACAAGTCTGGCACGGTGCTTTATGCCCTCGGCTGGACACACCATTCGTTTGCCGTGCAGTTGATTCACGCTGCGGCGATGGTGCAGTTGTTGATGGGCAATATTGGAATGCCTGGCGGGGGTGTAAACGCACAGCGTGGCCATGCGAATATTCAGGGTTCGACGGATATGGGCGCGTGGAATATGCTGCCCGGTTATCTCAAGATTCCTCGCGCCAATCTGACGACGATTGAGGAGTACCTCAAGGCCAATACTCCGAAGCCCTTGCAGGCCAAGAGCCTGAACTACTGGGGCAACACACCGAAGTTCTTCAAGAGTTTGCTCAAGGCCTACTACGGCAAGAAGGCAACTGAGGCAAATCAATACGGTTATGACTGGCTGCCGAAGATCGACGAGAAGGGTGACCATTCGTGGGGTGCCTTCTTTGATGACATGTTCCACGGCAAGCTGGAAGGGCTGATCAGCTTTGGGATGAACCCGGTGGCGAACGGGCCTAATACGAAGAAGATGCTGACAGCACTTTCGAAGCTGAAGTGGCTGATTGTCGCTGAGAACTTTGAAACTGAGACGGCGGCCTTCTGGAAGGCCAAGACGCTGGCGGCCAAGGATTATCCGTTGGCTCTCGATGAGGCGGGGATTGCTACTGAAGTGTTCCTGCTGCCTGCTGCCAACTTTGCCGAGAAGGACGGGGCGTTTGTGAATTCGTCCCGCTGGCTGCAGTGGAAAGAAGCAGCTACAGATCCGCCGGGCGAAGCGAAGCGGGATCAGGAAATCATCGCGAAACTCTTTCTTGAGATTCGCCGGCTTTATGAAAAAGACGGCGGGGCGAACCCGGCTCCGCTGATGAACATGAGCTGGGATTATGCAAAGCCTGCTATGCCTCTGTTGAGCGAAATTGCTCGCGAGGTAAACGGGGTTGATCTGAAGACACTGAAGCAGCTAAACGGTTTTGGTGAGCTTAAGGACGATGGGTCGACGGCTTGTGGCAATTGGGTCTATAGCGGTTGCTGGACAGAGGCTGGGAATCAGATGGCTCGCCGGGGACAGGTGGACCCGACAGGATTGGGGCTGTATCCGCAATGGTCCTGGAGTTGGCCAGCGAACCGGCGTATTCTTTATAACCGCGCTTCGGCTGATGAGAATGGCCAGCCCTGGGACAAGACTCGTGCACCGCTGCAGTGGGATGGCGAGCGCTGGCGTGGAGATGTGCCTGACTATAAGGCCGATGCCGAGCCTGGTTCTCTGCCCGCATTTATCATGCTGCCTGAGGGTGTGGCACGACTCTTTGCCCCCGATCTTGTCGAGGGACCCTTCCCGGAACATTATGAGCCGGCGGAATCGCCTGTGCTCAACGCGCTGCATCCTGAGGCTAGCGCCAATCCGATGCTGAAGACGTACTCGAGCGAGCCGGTGGCCTTTGGCAAGGCGAAGGATTTTCCTTACGTTGCGATCACTTATCGCTTGACCGAGCACTTCCACTATTGGACGAAGCATACGAGTTCGAGCTCAGAGCTACAGTCAAATTTCTTTGTGGAGTTGCCAGCCGAACTTGCGGCAGCCAAGGGTATTGTCAGTGGCGACAAGGTGAGAGTGTCGTCAGCCAGAGGCTCGCTTGAGGGCCCTGCGCTGGTGACAA
>CANGVB010000188.1 GCA_947456995.1 Bryobacteraceae bacterium
AGAGTTCTTACCTCGTCCTGAGCCTGCATCAGTTTGTCGTGACCAACCGCAACCACCGAATAATTGATACCTTTGCGCGCCCCATAGCTCTTGAAATAAGTCTCGGCAGGAATGGTAACGAAGCTGTCCTGGGTCTGCCCGAAGACACTACCCTTAGCCTTGGCAACGCCCACCACCTCAAAGGGGCGTCCATCCACCATCACTTTTTTTCCAACCGCTTCGACATTCGGAAACCAGCGGTCTTTCAGGTCGTGCCCCAGCACCACCACCATCAGGTGACGCTGATTATCGATCTCACTCAAATATCGCCCGCTCTCAATCTGCGTATTCTCGATAGCGGCAAGATTGGGGGTACCCCCTTCGATCATCACCGAATCCACACGATCTCCATCAAATACCACCGGGCCACGTCGCGAAACCTGCAGCGCAATCTCTTTCACCAGACGTGCATTCGTTTTGACGAATTCGTACTCCTCACGGCGCAATTCAGGATTCTTCCGCAACAGCTCCAGATACTTCTTTGCATCCCAATCGCCAATGAAAGCCATCCTTACGACACGAAACCCGTCCGCCCCCATGTCGCTTACTTTTTCGGCAATGTAGACGTCCATGCCATGAATCAAGCTCATCACCGCAATCAGTGTGGTTGTGGCAAGGATAATGCCAAGCAGGGTCAGAAAACTGCGAAGCATGCTCGATCGCAAACTGGAGAGAGCGACTCTTACTGCTTCATAAAATGCATTGCTCCGCTGATGGCTCATTCAGCGAAGGATACGTATCAGTTGCTAGGTAAGTTCCCGGCAATCCAGTCTCCGGCACATTCTTCAGCCCAAAACCGCTTCTCCCCACGCGCAAGAAAGCCCACATGGCCTCCGTACCGCGTCAGAATCAGCTTCAAATTTGGATTTTTTTCCGGGGCAGCTTTTTCATAAACCCAGGCCGGAATCAACGGGTCGTCCGCCGAATGAATTAATAAGCCGGGAATTGCAATTCCTTGTAAGAAAGCCTGGCTCGATTGCGTCCCATAATAATTGGCTGCATTTCCAAAACCGAAAGCCTTCGAGGTGAACTTGTCGTCGAACTCAAGTACGCTCTTCACCTCATCGAGTCCATCGAGAGGAAAGATCGCAGGAAACTCTGCGGCACGCCGCCGGTATCGCGCCTTCAAGCGTTCAATAAACTTGTTTGAGTAAATGAAGTTGCGCTTCTCCTGCATTCGCAGACAACACGCCATCAGGTCGAGCGGAGTAGAAACGCTCAGCACGCCAGCGATGCCAAGATCTTTTGCCCGCGCCCCCAGTTCCCCGGCCAGCTTCAAAACCACATTTCCACCCAGCGAGTAGCCCATCAGGAAGATCGGCCCTCGGCCTGAATTGTGAAGCCCCTCGACGATCCGTAAAAGATCACTGGTGAGTCCAGCGTGATAGAGCGTCGGAGCAAGCCCCTCTGTGCCACCGCAAGTGCGCATATTGAGCCGATGAACTCGCAAGCCTCGAAGAAGCCCAGCCTGCGCCATGCTCTTCATGTATCCAGACTCGTGCGAGCCCTCAAGCCCATGAAGCACAATTAGCTCACCGCGACAGGGGATTTCAGGCTCGTGACGCAGAGCCAGTACCTGAACCTCGGGCTCAGTACGATGAAGATCACGCGTGGCCGGAAAGCGGATCTCGTCCAGATTACGCGGCCAGAAGTTAGAGGCGATCGTGGTGAGATCGCCATTTCGAAACAGAGGATTGAAAGAGTGCAACTCTCTTAGGCTAAGGCCAATTAGGCCGGCTCGTCATCTACATCGTCACTCTTGCGCGAAAGCTCCTCGGCAAGGATAATCGCTTCAGCCAGTTCCTTCATCGGCTTGCGATGACGGCGGCTCTCGTTGCGCAACCGTAAATAAGCTTCTTCTTCAGTCAGTTTGTAGCGGCTCTGCAGAATACCTTTGGCGCGTTCTACCAATTTACGCGTCTCCAGCTGACGCTTCATCTCTTCGGTTTCGCTCAGCAAACGCTGATTCACTTCGCTCAGCACTTCCTTGGAAATCGCGATACCCATCTGCTCCCCGATAAAGGTAAGCAGTGAGATCTCCTCGGCGGTATGGGGATGCGGCTCGCGGTGGTGAACGTTGATAACCCCGATGATTTCCCCCTGGTTGATCAGCGGCACAGATAGAAACGCTTCGTAGGTATCTTCCACAAGGCCCTGGAAGCGTTTGAATCGGTGATCCAGACTCGAATTGGCAGCCAGCGCTACAACAGATTTGTGCTCGGCCACCCAACCCGTGACGCCTTCACCAATCTTCATGCGCAACAAATTCAAATCCTGCGCGTGAGGCACCTGCGAGGCGCGCAACACAATTTCATTCGCTTCTTTTTCAATCAAATACACAAGCGCCGCGTCACACTCGGTAACCTGAACCGTAAGGCCGATAATCTCGCCCAACATTTCGTCCAAGGACCGTTGCGAGCTTACGATACTCGAAATACGGTGTAATAGTGCTACCTGTGAGGTTTGGGGTTCGGTCATAGTGCTGGGTCCCATATTGCAATGCTAGGGAATCTCTCCTGTTTACACAATTCAATCTTTTTATCAGTGCGATGGTTCGCGGTACTTTATTGCTTCCTGGCGGGCTGGCAACTCTCAGCTCAAACCGCCATTCGTTCCAAACACTTCATTTTCTACAGCACGCCTGAAAATCTGAAAACTGTAGAACGGGGCCTTCAACGACTCGAAGAACTGCGTGCGGCCATCCAGGCCCTACACGGTAAACAATGGGCATCAACCAGCCCACTGCGAATCTGGATGCCTGCAAACGAAGCGGCATGGAAGAAATTTGCGGCGACAAACGCGGAACAGGGCATTTTTGTTAGCGGCCAGGGGCAGGATTGGGTTGTCGTGAACCCTTGGTCGCAGAACTTTCTCGAGGTTCTCAGCCACGAGTACATCCACGCGGTACTCAACCGTACTCTCCCGAATCTGCCAACGTGGTTCGAAGAGGGGATCTGTGAATATTACTCTAACCTGCTTTTGCGTCGCAAGGGGGCTCGCTTTGAGGTTGTTGTCGGTCAACCTCCTGCACGGCATCAAAAACTTCTCGATGGAATTCCCTCTATCGACATCAACCAACTCGCTGGGCAGCCGATGAGGATTGACACTTACGCCTCAGCCTGGGCCGTCGCCTACCACCTCTGGCCGGGCTACCGCGAGGGTGACAAGTTCCCCGCCAAGCTCTCGATTGGGCCATTCCCTCCGAGAATCATCCCTATCGATTTCGAGGCTCCAGAGCGAACGCAAAGCCTGTTGAGCCGCAGAGAAATCAATGAACTTGAGCTTGAATTCCGCAACCAGTTCCCAAGCGCGAATCAGCCAGTTGAAGCAGAAACGGCTCAGGCAGAGGCTAATTTCATTGAAGGTTTAAGACTTTCCGATCTCGGCCAAACCCTCCAGGCAATTCCGCTGCTCGAAAAAGCTTGCGCCTTGCGGCCATCCAACAGCACTTGGTGGACTGCCCTGGCACTGGCATACCAGGAAAACAAGCAGACCATAGAAGCCCGGCAGGCCATCGAAAAAGCAATCGCAACAGCCAAAAACGAAACGGAATCCACAGCAGCAAAAAGCCTGCAGAAATCGATCAACTAAAACATGGATGCTCAAACCGACGGTCAAGGCCACAGAGGCGTTCTCTCCTCGCTTTTGCAGCTTGCTAAAAACTACAAGGCCAAATTCGCAATCATCAGCCTCTTCGCACTCCTGGCCACAGGGGCAGACCTACTACAGCCGCTCATCTACCGCAATGCAATCAACGATGTGGCCGGCCTCTTCGTAACCCCGGTACCTGCACAGCCAACCCTCCCGCACAGGCCTGATTACATCGCACCTCGCTCCGCCGAGCAGACCTTCGAGACTCTCGTACAATCCGTTGCGCTTCTCTTCTTGATCAGCACCGCTGGCTACTTCTTCTCGCTTCGCTCAGACTACTACGGAGCTCGCGTAGCAAGCGCAATGGAGGCGAACCTGATCGTATCGACCTTCGGCCATGTACTACGCCTCCCGCTCAGTTTCTTCGCCCCCCGCTCGAGCGCCGCAATCGCCAAGCGCATCGATCAATCCGACCAACTCGCCCCAGTCGTCCACGCCTTCTCACAACAGATTGCCCCCGAGGCGATTCGTCTGGTCGGCATCTGCGCCATCATGTTCAGCCAGAACTGGCGTATGTCCCTGGTTGCTCTCTGCCTGCTGCCGCCTTATCTCTGGATCGCCCGCCGCTCCGCTCTCCGCATGAAGACGGGCCTTGAGCCTTACTACGAAATGTGGGAGAACATATCAGCTCGCATCACTGGAGCACTCGGAGCAATCAAAACCGTCAAGCTCTCAGGGGCTGAGGCCCGCGAAGAATCACGCCTCGATCGCGAGTCAAGCGATGCCTATGCCGTTTACATTGAACGCATCCGTGTAGCCCATCGATACTATCTTTCACAGTCCATCCTGAGCAATCTCAGCAAGTCTCTTGTCCTCGGCTATGGCGGCTACCAGGTTTTGCAGCGGCAGATGACCCCAGGTGACGTGATCATGTTCGTCGCTTACCTCGACCGGCTCTTTGCCCCCGTCGACTCTCTCAACGGAATCGCCGTGTCCCTCCAGCAGCACCTCACTTCCATCAATCGTGCCATGAGACTTCGGGAAGAAGGGCCAACCGAGATACCCGGTGAGGACCTCCCACAAGGTCCAGGAAAGGTAGAATTCCGTGACGTCCATTTCAGTTACGTGCCAGAACGAGAAGTACTCAAAGGCCTCAGCCTCACGCTTGCCCCTGGCAGAATCACGGCCCTCGCAGGCCCGTCGGGTGCTGGCAAAACCACAACAGCCGATCTGCTCTTGAAACTCTTCGAGCCACAATCGGGCGAGATCCTGATCGACAATCACTCCATCGCCCAATCCGGCCCTGCCCCAGTGCGTCGTGCCATCGGAGTTGTAGCAACCGACGGGGCTATCTTCCGGGGAACCCTTGCAGAAAACATCCGCTACAAGCGCCCTGAAGCCACCGAGGCTGAAATATACGAAGCCGCCCTATCTGCAGGCCTCAGCCGTTTGCTCGAACGCCTCCCCGATGGCCTCAATACGGATATCGGAGACAATGGCGTCGGCCTTTCCGTGGGTGAGCGCCAGAGGCTTCAGATCGCAAGAATTCTGGTCGACAAACCGAGGCTGCTCGTACTCGACGAAGCCACTGCCAATCTGGACTATTCAACCGAACTCGAGATCAAGCGCTCGCTACTCCAACTCAACCCAAGACCCACAATCCTGATCATTGCCCACAGATACACAATGATCAAAGAGGCAGACTATGTGTATGTTCTGCACGAAGGCCGCGTCGCTGAAGAAGGCACTCCGGCTCAGCTCATCGCCGATGGTGGGTGGTTCGCACAGCTCGCACTGCAATCAGGCTCTGGCAGCGAAGCATCAGAATAAAGAAGAATGCCCCTGCAAAACCGCGTCACGCCTTTCTCAAACATCGAAGTCTCCCCATCGCGAGGACTCTTCACCGGCAACCGCGGAATCCTGCACAACGACAGGCAAGAACTGGTCACCACCAATTGGAGACACAAAGCCTGGATCATCTGCGAGTTGGAATACAAAGGCTGGCGAAGAAAACTGATGCAACCCGGGCACTGGACCGAACTCTTCTTCCTCGATGAAGCCACCGCCCTCGCAGCCGGCCATCGCCCCTGTGCCCTCTGCCGTCGTACCGCCTACAACCAATTCCTGAAACTATCGGGCCGCCCTTCTGCAAAACAGCTCGATGAAACGCTCCACCCACAACGCACCAACGAGCAAGCTGCAATCCCCTTCGAGCGGCTACCCCTAAACTGCTTCTACGCCATCGGTTCACAAGCCTATCTCAAACTATCGTCAGGCAGCCTGCTCTGGACGCAGTCCGGCTATCAAGCTGCCGATCCACCTCCACCCGAGTTGCAGGTTCAGCCGCTTACCCCACTCCTCACACGACAGGTTCTTGCCCAGGGCTACCAGCCACTTCTCCACCCTTCAGCTCAGCAGATTTCGCCCACGCATCCAGTCTGAGAGGCGGTCCAGCCACGTCTGTCCCACCAGAGACTTCGCACCCGGCTTCACCCCAAATCCATGGCCACCCTTTTCGTAAATGTGTACCTCAGAAGGCACACCGGCCTTTTTCAAACCCTGGTAAAGAGACATCACACCCACGGTGGGTGTAGGGTCGTCATCCGTTACCAGAAGAAAAGCCGGGGGCGCATCCTTGCCATAGACAATCGCATTCAAGTTCCCGCCCGGATACATCAGGATCTGAAAATCAGGTCTCGTAATTCCCTGATACCGGGATCCCGCCAGCGCTGCCACCTCACCGCCCGCCGAGAACCCCATTACCCCAACACGGGCGCTAGCCACGCCCCATTCCGCAGCCCGCTGGCGCACCACCTCAATGGCCCTCTGTACGTCAGCTAGCGCGTGTTCTTCCACCTTGTAGCTTGACCCTTCGGCCCTCGCCAGCCTGTACTTCAATACAAAGACGGCCACCCCCAGCTTGTTGAAGTATTGAGCGACGTTCTTACCCTCGTGCTCGACGGCCAGGTGGCGATGTCCACCGCCGGGACACACAACAATACCGGTGCCATTGCCCTTGGCTGGCAGGTACACGGTGATGGAAGGATTATGAACGTTGGTGACGCGCTCAAAGTCACCTGCCCCGGCTGCTTTTTCCGCTTCCCCTTTGTGCGCTTCTGATCCGGGAGCACCATCAGACCAGAGATAAATCACCTTTTGCCCGAAGCTAACCGTGCAAAACAGTACTGCCAGAAGAAGAAATTTCATATCGCTATCAACGATATATCAAAGAGGAGGTTTTACAAACCCATACGGGAGACCGCGTAAAGCGCTGCCCCAAAGAAGGCCGCTCCTAGAAACACACAGGCCGGCAGCGTCAGTACCCAGGCAAGCAACATATTGC
>CANGVB010000189.1 GCA_947456995.1 Bryobacteraceae bacterium
CATTTTGGTGGAGCAGGACTTTTTGGGGTAGGTGCGGGTGCACCCGTCCCCAATCTGATTTCGTGATAATCCGGGCTTTTGGGATTTTGCGCTAAGTTATAGATTCTGAGTGACTTGGGGCATGGTGCCGGATTTGACCGGGAAGTCTGACGGTCCGTTGAGGCTACCAATAGGCTAGAAAACCTCAAAAACATTGAGGAAAATAGCAGGATAGCGCTGGGACAGGTCAGGCTGAGGACATTCGGAGGGCATTCGCAGAGGACATTCGAAAACTGTAAAGGATCTACCCGGTCCGGACCGTTTGGAATCCCCAAGCTTACGCATGGGGCTCGACGGGGGTGCCAAAGTCGCCGACCGAATACGAGAGGGCGCGTTGCGGGGTAAGTCGTGCGGGCTGGCTGCAGGGGGAAGATGTGTGAGCGAGCGGAGAGATCAAGCGATCCTCAATCGAATGTCACCCATGTCGCTGGGCTAAAGTGTTACCAAGGTTGCCGACCGAACAACGGGGGTGCGTCGCAGCCGGTGAGGTTAGGGCTTTGAGAGGGGCGAAAGAGTTTCCGGGGGCGCGGCTGGGGCCATCCAGTCTGCAGTGAAAACATTGCCGTCGCGGGTGTAGGCGATGGAGCGGCCGTCGGGTGAGAAGCTGGCTTCGCCGACAAATTTGCTGCCTGTGGTGAGCTGAACGAGACCCGAGCCGTCGAGGTTGATCATGAACATCTCGTACTTGTTGCCCTGGCAACTGGGCATGTTGGAGGAGAATACGATGCGCCGGTTGTCGGGTGTCCAGGCCGGATGGAGGATGCTGCAGCCGAAGCTGGTGATCTGCTTTTCGTCGAGGCCCTTGAGGTTCATCACATAGATTTCGCTCGGGGACATGACGGCACGGCCAAAGGCGAGCTCATCCTTTACCTGTTTCTGTGCGTCTGCCGTGCGGGCGCGCGAACTGCGGAAGACAATGCGGCGGCCGTCGTTTGAGACGTTCGGGTCTCCATCGTAGCCGGGGGAGTGGGTTAACTGGCGCTTGTTCATGCCGTCCCATTCCATGGTCCAAACTTCGATATCGCCACTGGCCTGGCTGGTATAGATGATCAGTTTCTCAGTGACGCTGACATCGAGTTCGGCATCATAGCCGGTGGCGCTGGAGAGGCGCTGCATCTTGCCTTTTTCGTTATTGCTGAAGATGTTGAATTCGGCGGGTACGCTACCGAACATGGTTGGGGCGCAGGCTTCGCCCGAATCCTGCGTTGAATCGTAAACCCAGCTCTTGGCCTTTACAAGCGGGGCGGCTGAGCGGACACTGCCTTTACCGGAACTGGCGAGCTTTCTTTCTTTCGTTAGCGGATCGAGCCAATAGGCCTGCTGGCACTTGCCCTTTTCGGTGGAGAGGAGAAGCAAGGATTTGCCATCGCCGGACCAATGCGGCTTACCGCTTTGTCCGTCGGTGGTTAGCTGTACTGCCTTGGCAAGGTAATCGGTTGATACCGGAATCTGGGCACCAAAGCGCCCCGGTGCCTGGGCAAAGAGGCTACCGGCGACAGATAAAGTCATCCACAACGAAAAACGCATTCTTACCTCAACAAATCTTCGAGCTGCAATTTGCCATCGGTCTTTTGGTCCCGATACTTCACAATTACAGGCGTATAAAGCGAAACGCCCCATTCCTTACCGATGCCTTTGGAGACCTGGCGAGCACCGGCAACGACAACAGCTTCGGCTGGAATGACCAGCGGCTCATCATCGGTTGCTACCAGAACCCGCTCGTTGACCAGATCGTAAACTGGCGTGGAACGGTTGAGAATGACACCGCTACCTAGGACAGCCCGGCGTTTGACTACCGTGCCTTCATAGACACCGCAGTTGCCACCGACCATTACTTCATCTTCAATAATGACGGGCAGCGCGCCAACAGGTTCCAAGACACCGCCAATTTGTGCGGCTGCTGACAGATGGCAATTTTTGCCGATCTGCGCGCAACTGCCAACCAGCGCATGACTGTCTACCATCGTCCCATCATCGACGTATGCTCCGGCGTTGATGTACATCGGGGGCATGCAGGTAACGCCGCGGCCGACGAAGCAGCCGTCGCGGATGCTGGAGCCGCCGGGAACAATTCTTACGCCGCTTT
Source organism: Bryobacteraceae bacterium (assembly GCA_947456995.1). Taxonomy (GTDB): domain Bacteria; phylum Acidobacteriota; class Terriglobia; order Bryobacterales; family Bryobacteraceae; genus Bryobacter. The sequence goes on from CANGVB010000189.1 coordinate 2,126, forward strand.
GAGCTGTAAAGGTTTTCACCGGATAGGTGGCCTTGTCGAAGAAAGGCTGCCGCTGCACGTCGGCGCTCATGTCGACAATCTGGCCGAGCCGGAAGCCGAGCAGGATTCCTTTCTTGACCCAGGAATTGACGCGCCAGCCGGTGGAGGTGGAGGCGTCGGGCTCTGCCGCGCGAAATTTACCCTGGTTGAGGGCGGCTTTGAATTGCTGGAAGAGCCGCTGTTCGGCTTCACCCAGGTCACTAGCGGCAATCTGGAATGCCGCTTCAATTGCTGTTTGCATTAAAGACCTACCTGCTTGAGGACACTCTGAATTTTCGCCAAACTTGCCTCCGATGGGGGCACGAGGGGCAGACGCCAAACCGGCTTGCACAGGCCCATGGCGGCCATGGCTGCCTTGACCGGGATGGGATTGGACTCGATGAAGTTCATTTCCATCAGGGGTAGAAACTGGCGCTGGATGGCGCGGGCGGTGGCGAAATCCTGATTGAGGCAGGCCTCGGCCAGGTTTGCCATCTCGCCGGGGATTTCGTTGCCGGCAACCGAGATGACGCCGTGCCCGCCGAGGGCCATCAAGGGAATCGTGACGCTATCGTCGCCGCTGAGGACGAGGAAGTCTTCGGGAACTTCGTGAATCACCCGGGCTACCTGGGCCATGCTGCCTGAAGCTTCTTTGATGCCGATGATGTTTTTGATGGCGGCCAGACGGGCGACGGTGGCGGGTTCGATGTTGACGCCGGTGCGCCCCTGGACGCTATAGAGGATGATGGGCAGCTTGGTTGATTTCGCAAGGGCCTTGTAGTGCTGGTAGAGGCCTTCCTGCGTGGGCTTGTTGTAGTAGGGGGTTACGCTGAGGATGCCGTCGACGCCGAGGGCTTCAATGCGCTGGATGAGGTCGATGACGTCTTCGGTCCAATAGCCACCGGCGCCGGCGAGTATGGGTACTTCGCCTTTCGCGGCGGCAACGGTGAGTTCGACTACGCGCAGGTGCTCTTCGAGGGAGATGGTGGGGCTTTCGCCGGTGGTGCCGCAGGGGACCAGGAAGTGGATGCCAGCGTCGATCTGACGCCGCACCAGTTTCTTGATGGCGACTTCATCGAGGGAACCGTTCTTCTGAAAAGGCGTAATTAACGCGGTGCCACAGCCTTGAAACATGGTTATATCCTTATCCAAACAATATCTCGCCAAATTCGTAAACGCCCGACTTGCCCTTGACCCACTGTGCAGCCTTGAGGGCGCCACGGGCAAATCCTTCACGGCTTCTTGCGGTGTGCCGCAGGGTGATGGTGTCGGCAGCGGAATCAAAACCAATCTCGTGTGTGCCGGGTACTGCGCCGGCGCGGTTTGAGCTTTCGCTGACTTCTCGTGTGTAGCCGCCGCGGCGCATCTGCTCGACGGCCATTTTGAGTGTGCCGCTGGGGGCATCTTTCTTGGCGGAGTGATGGATTTCCCAGGCCCAGGCGCCGTATTCGGGGAAGTCCTGCATGCGCGCCGAGAGCTGTTTGACGGCAGCAAAGAAGAGGTTCACACCGATCGAGAAATTCGGGCTCCAGACGAGAGTGCCCTGTTTTTCGCGGACAAAAGCTTCGACGCGGGGCAACTCGTCGAGCCACCCGGTGGTTCCGACGACGGTTGGAATGCCTAGCTCAGCGAGCTTCAGAATGTTGCTGACTGCTGTATGGGGAGTGGTGAATTCGATTGCGACGTCGACGCCGGCAAAGTGTTCGGGGGTCATCATGACCTGGCCTGCGTTGTTGAACTCATCGAGGCGCAAGACGACCTCGCCGCCGTATTCGTGGGCAAGGGACTCAATCATTTTGCCCATTTTGCCGTAGCCTACCAGTGCGATCTTCATTCAAAAACCTCCGGGTCGACATCGGTAAAGAATTCTTTGTGCAGCCGTTCTACGGCCTCGCGCAAGTCGGCTTGTGCGACGACAAGGCCCAGATTGCGGAGGCTGGCGCCCTGGCTGATCATGCGGACATTGACGGGATCGAGGGCGCGGAAGACGCGATGTGCGACGCCCGGTTGCCAGCGGATATTGTCACCAACGAGGCAAAGTACTGCTTTGTCCTGCTCAATCTCCACTTCGGCAAAGTCTCGCAATTCGGCCGCAATCGTATCGAGCTTGCCGAAGTTGTCGATGGTTAACGAGACACTGACTTCGCTGGTGGCGATCATGTCGACTGGGGTTTCGTGACGGTCGAAGATTTCGAAGATACGCCGCAGGAAGCCGTGGGCCATCAGCATGCGGGTGGACTGAATGTTGACGAGGGCAATGTTTTTCTTGCAGGCGATGGATTTGGCGACGCTGGTGGTTTGGGGGCCTTCGGCGGTGATGCGGGTTCCGTCGACCTGGGGGCGGCGCGAGTTGAGGATGAGGACAGGAATGTTCTTTTCAATCGCGGGGACGACTGTTGAGGGGTGCAGGACTTTGGCGCCGAAGTAGGCGAGTTCTGCGGCTTCGGCAAAGCTGAGGCTCTTGACGCGACGCCCGCCGGGGAGGACGGTAGGGTCGCAGGTGAGCATGCCGTCAACGTCGGTCCAGATCTGGATTTCTTTGGCATCGACGCCTGCGCCGACGATGCTGGCGGTAAAGTCGCTGCCACCGCGGCCGAGTGTGCTGGTGACGCCGGAAAGGGTGGATCCGATGAAGCCGCCCATTACGGTGATCTCGCCCCAGACGGTGGCCTTGAGGCGCTGATTGGTTTCAGCGTAATTGGGCGCGGCCATGGTGTGGCGCTCGTCGGTGACGATTACGCTGCGGCTGTCGACGTGTTTTGCCTTGAGGGCGAGGGCAACGACCTGAGAGGAGATGCGCTCGCCAAAGCTTGAGATTGCGTCGATGCTTCGAGGGGTGAGCTCGCCGAGAATGGCGAGGCCGCGCACGAGTTCGGTGAGTTCGGCAAAATGTTCGTCGATTGTTGTTGCTGCGCCAAAGCCGTCTGCTTCGGCGTGATGGTAGGCGCGGAGGGCTTCGACTTTATCGAGAGCTTCGGTGCGCTGGCCAGCCACTGCCAGATTGGCAGCCTCGAGGAGGCGGTTGGTGGTTTTGCCCATTGCCGAGACTACGACGACGGGTTGTTCTGCGAGGCGCGCCTTGACGATGCCAGCCAGACGTTCGATTGCGGCGGCCGATTCTACGCTCGTACCGCCGAATTTCATAACGATCATTGCGCTAGAGCAATCCTTCGCTCTGCATCAGTTCGGCATTGAGGACGGCTGCGCCTGCTGCGCCGCGAATGGTGTTGTGGCCGAGGCAGACAAACTTCCAGTCGAAGATGGAGCAGGGCCGCAAGCGTCCCATGAAGACGGTCATACCGCCATCACGAGGGCCGTCACGACGGGGCTGCGGGCGGTTGTCTTCGGTCATGTAGACGAGGGGGACGGGAGGTGCGCTGGGCAGGTTGCGTTGTTGTGGCAGGCCACGGAAGGAGTTTATGGCGGCGAGCAGTTCTTCTTTAGAGGGCTTTTGTTCGAGCTCTACGCTGACGGTGAGCATGTGCCCGTCGATGACTGGCACGCGGTTGCAGTGGGCGCTGACCTTTGCGTCGAGGTTGTGAACCAGGCCATTCTTGAGGTCGCCGAGGATCTTGAGGGGCTCTTCTTCTACCTTGGGCTCTTCGCCACCGATGTAGGGGATCACGTTGCCGAGGATGTCCATCGAGGCAACGCCGGGGTAGCCTGCGCCGCTGACGGCCTGCATGCTGGTGGTGATGAACTTTTTGATGCCGTACTGCTTGAAAGGGGCGAGAGCCATGGCCAGAGGGACTGCGACGCAGTTGGGATTGGTGACGATTGCGCCCTTCCAGCCGCGATTCTTGCGCTGAATCTCGATGAGGCCGAGGTGGTCTGCGTTGACTTCGGGCACGAGGAGGGGCACGTCGGCTTCCATGCGGAAGTTCTTTGAGTTGGAAACCACGATGTGGCCGGCTTCGGCAAAGGCCTGTTCAATTTCGGTGGCGACATTTGCGTCCATCGAAGAGAAGACGAGTTTGGGGGCATTGCCGGGTTTGCATTCGCTTACCGTCAGGTTGGCGACGCTTTCTGGCATTACGCCGTCGAGCCGCCAGCTAGTGGCCTCACCATATTTTTTGCCCGCGGAGCGGTCGGATGCACCGACCCACGTGAGCTTAAAACTCGGATGATCGGCCAGGAGCCGGGCAAAATTCTGACCCACCATGCCGGTGGCGCCAAGTACACCTACTTCAATACGGGATGACATCTTTCGAGCAACGTCCTTACCATCTGTTGATAAATTCCCACTGCATCCAGCAATTGCTTCTTCGGGATTCGTTCTTCGCTGGTATGTGCGACGTGAATCGTGCCGGGACCTAACAGGTATGGTTGTCCCCAGGCGCCCTGAAATGCCGGGATGTCAGTGGTATAGGAAGCTACCATGGTATCAAAACCGTCCATCCCACCCAGCAGAACTGGAGGAATTCGCAGGACTTCTGTGACTTCGACGGTGTTGCCGCAGGCCTCGCGTATGGCGGCAACGGTGGAATCGCCGTCTTCTACCAGCCGGATCAGCAACTCGGCTTTGGCTGCGTCAGGGATTACATTTGGTGCTCTGCCGCCGGAAATCAGGCCGATGTTCATGGTGGAGGGGCCGAGGATCTCGTGGACGGGCAAGTGGATTTTGCGTACTTTCTCCATTGCGTCGAGGAGCTTTTCGATTGCAGACTCGCCGAGTTCTGGATAGGCAGAGTGGGCCATCTTGCCTTTGGCTGTGAGTTCGAGGCGCAGTGCGCCCTTGGAGCCCAGTGAGAGACGGTTTTCGGTAGGCTCGCCATTGATGATGAACTGGGAGCCGCGCGGATTGCGGCCAGCATGA
>CANGVB010000190.1 GCA_947456995.1 Bryobacteraceae bacterium
AAAGAGAGGCGAGGTCATCGTGCCAACAGGTGCGCCAAGGTTGACGTTGTTGGTGGCATTCTGAGCCTGTACGCTGAGCGTGAGATTGTACTTCTGATTCTGACTGCCGAAGATGCCGGCAGGTGGGCCGCCGCGGCCGCCACCCATACCGCCCATCATGCCGCCCATGGGAGGACCACCGCCACCGCCGCGCGAACCACCACCGCCGCCCATTGAACCCTGACGCATCATCATGCCCATCGGGTCTTGTTCTGCGCCTTTGGGTTCTCCACCAAAGCCCCAGGTGCGGCTCATGCGGAGGTTAAGTGAGAAGTTGCCAGGTGCCTGACCGGAGTTGCGAGCCAGGAGTTCCTGACCGGGCTTCGGGTTGGGATCGAGATAACGGCCATCGTAGAAGATGACGCCAGGGCCAGGGCCGGTAGCAATTCCAGGCCGATGGATGTTGAGCTGGTTGTCACCGTAGAGGTCGCGACCAGTAACGATATTGAACGGGCCGCCAGTGGCAAAGATCATGAATGGGCTCAGGCTGATCTTTAGTGGCAAGGTGATAGATCCACCGCCGAATACGCGATGACGGGTATCGAAACGATTGCGGCCCCATTCCCCATCCACGTTATAGGTGTCGTTGGGGAAGGTGTTGGCTCCGTCCGTATTGCCCTTGGCGAAACCCAGAGTGTAGAAGCCAAAGAGGGTGAGCTTGGGATTGATACGGGCGCTCGAGTTGATCACCAACTGGCTCTGCTTGAAGCGGCCGGTGGATTCATAAAGGAAGAGGTTGCCGGCTGAGGCACCGTAAGGGTAAACAGCCGTGTTCGGCGTTGCCGGGTTGAAGGTGCCCGGGAGGGGAGTGTTGATGTTGCGGCTTCGGAGCTGGTTGATCCCAACCGTGCGATTGAAGTTTACGCCGAGCGTAATGTTGCGCGGCAAGCTTCGTTCGAGACCGGCATTCATCTGGAAGAGATAGGGATTCTCAAGAGTCTGATCTACGATACGCGTAGTGCCAGCACGGGAGTTGCTCTGGATCTGGCTGATCGGAGGAATGGCGGGATAGAAGCTGGGGAAGGCCACAAAATACTGCTGCTGAACTACACCGTTGAGACGACGAGCATCGAGGGTGAGGTCTTCACCGAAACGGTCGTAGAAGAGGCCGGCGCCGGCGCGCAATACGGTCTTGGGAGGACGCCCGCCTTGTGACTTGCCTACGCCATAGGCCAAACCGAGGCGCGGGGCAAAGTTGTACTTGTTCTTGATGTTGGACTGGGTCTCAAAGCGGATGCCGCTCGAGAGACTGAAGTTGGGCTTGACGCGCCATTCGTCCTGGAGGAAGAGGCCGGCGTCGATCTGGTTGACGCTTTGCAGGGGAATACCGGCAGAGAGCGAGAACTGCTGGGCACCGCCGCCCTGGGCACGAATCTGATCGAGTGTCAGGCCAGAGGCGAGGCCGCGTTGGGTGATCGCGTAAGCGTTTAGAGACTGGAAGGTGAAGCTGCCGTTGTAGCCGCTGGTGTTCTGGTCGGACTGCTGGACGCCACGGAGACGGCCACCGAACTTGAGCAAGTGACGGCCCTGGGTGTAGGAGCTGATGTTGGAGTATTCGTAACGCTTTTCGTTGCTGAAGTTGTTGCTGATGGGAGCGCCGCCGCCGTTGAAGGCGTCGAGTACGTTGATCGACGGGGTGTTTGAATTGCCCGTTGTGTCAAAGCGGCTACCGACGAACTGGAAGCGGTCTTCATTGATCAGCTTTGAGGTTGCAATCCAGGTATGGGTGAGCTGTACCTGGTTGGTTTTGTTTTCGGTATCAACTGCGCGCTCCGGAAGGGTAAAGGCCGTGATTCCACCATTGGCACTGGTGTTGCGCTGGAAGGTGTAGCGAGTTGTGAGAGTGTGCTTGGCGCTGAGCTGGAAGTCGGCGCGAGGCGAGATGGTGAGGAAGCGGGTTGGGTTGCCGATGTTCTGAACCAGCGAAACCGGGTTGAACGCCGAATCGATGGTACGGGCGTTAATCAGACTGGCTTCGTCGTTGATGCGGGTATCGACATCGAGAGCAAAGCTGGACTTCTTCGAAAGCGGGCCGCTGATGCTGCCGCTGATTGCGTTCTGATAAGCGTCGGGGCGTGTAGCAGCAAAGTTGTTTCTGGAGGTCAAAACGGTATTGCCGGCGTTGTAGAAGAACTGCCCGCGGAATTTGTCCGAACCAGGCTTGGTGAAGATTTCGATACGACCAAAGCCGATGCGATCGTATTCGGCCGAGAAGGGATTCGAGTTCAAGCGAATTTCACGGATGGAAGCTTTGGGGGGAAGACGTCCGCCGGAGAAGCCGTCGATGAAGAGCTGAGCGCCGTTGGGGCCAGCTGCGGGGCCCGCTAGTGCGTTGAGCTCGTTCTGCAGGTCATCGGGGTTGTCGCTGAGCATGGCGAGGTCTTCGCCCTTGAGCACGAGCGCTCCTACGTTGCTGGACGGATCGACGTCGATGGAGATGGTGTCGGTAACCGTGATCTCCTGCTTTGAAGCTTCGATGTTGAGTTTGGCTGCAATACTGACTTGTTTGCCCGAAGAGATTTCAAAATTGGTTTGCTCGAAAAGGCTGAAGCCAGCCGAGGAAACCCGGATGGTGTACTGACCACCAGGGATGCCAGCAATGGTGAATTTGCCGTCGGCGTCTGCGGAAGAAACCTTGACGAATCCACCAGCACCGGACAGGGTGATAGAGGCGCCAGGGATGGCTGCACCGGAGGGGTCTGTTACGACACCCTTAAGGACAGAGCCAGTGGGAGTTTGGGCAAAGGCCATTATCGCCGAAGCGACAAGGCTGAAAAAAAAGCACAGTAATCGACTGTGGGAGGTCATGGTTGCTCCTAAAGCAAGAATTCGAGTTGTAAAAATCAATGGTTAGAGAATAAGGGAGCTTACTGGGCTCCGCCGCCACCGCCGCCGCCCATCATGCCGGCGCCGCCGTCCAGATTCCAGGTACCGAGCTGCGAGGCGCGGGAGCCGTTCGCCGGGGTGGCCAGGATTGGCTCAACACCGGCAAGGATGGTAATGGCAACCACCTTGTTTGGTTCTTTGGTTTTGCTGACCGAGAGAATCAGCGGATCGTCTTTTTTGAGTTCAGAGATCTGAATTGCAGGCGAACGGTCGATCGCCATACCCATCATGTCGCCACCGGGTCGACGCATGCCGCCCATACCTGCGGGAGGACCACCGGCTGCGGTGGGAGGACCACCAGCCGGGCGGCCGCCAGGACCAGCAGCGCCACCAGCTGTTGCCGGGGCACCTGCGCCCTGCTGCGGACGCATACCCATACCTGCGGGAGGACCACCTGCGCCGGGAGCACCGCCAGGCCGACCACCCATACCAGCAAAGCCGCCGTTGATCGACATAGCCATCATGGTTGCTGCCATCTCAGCGAGCTTCTTGACGTTGGTGTCTTTGCCCACTTTGACGGAAACCGGCTTTTTGGTGTCGAGGTCGATCACTTCAATCACACCGTTGGCCACATCGACACTCTTTACAGTTACAGCCATGTTGCGGAAGGCCCCGCTGACAAGCTGGTCTGCTGTGTAAGCCAAGCCGTCTTCGGATTTGGTGCCAAGGGCGCGCACCTGATCATTGACCTCAATATCGTTGATGGAACTGTTGATTGCATCGGCAAACTTGATGCTGCCTTCGGCGTAGCGCTTGACGGAAGCCTTCTCGTTGATGCTCACCTTGATGGGCTTAACGCCATCTGCTCCGCGCGAATTAATCGTGATGATCTTCCCATCTTTGTCGACTGCGGTAACGATGCCGGTTACACCTTTGGTTGCCCAGAGCATTTGTTCCTGCTGCTGCTTTTTGGCGATGTCGGTTTTGCTCATCAAAACGATGAGTGTTGCGTTCATCGTTCCGTCAGCCACCGGACCTCTTGCAAGGACACGGTCACCAGCGGTGACCGCGCTTAGCTCAGCAGGTTTGGCATTTTGAAGACTGGTTTCCCCCGGGGGAATCTGCGAGACCTTCGCTGTGTCCGCCACCTTGACCTTGGTTTCGGTGCCGTCGTCGGATTTGATCGATAGAGTTCTGGTGGCCGCATCAGCGGCAACCACGGTTCCAACTACGGGTTTCGGAGCTTGAGCCAGAAGGCTGAAGCTGCACACGGCGAGTATTGCAATTTTTAGCATCAACAAATATTTTCCCATCTTCAAATAGCCTGACGAATTAAAAGACGAAGAAGTTAGAGGGAAGATCCAAAAAGACGTGTAAAGAATTGTGAACAAATCCCCACAGTGTGAAAAGAGGAGTAATCCCGTATACTGGTAATGGTTGAAGATCAGCGTTCCCGTAAGCAAAGGCATAGAGTCCTTTTTTGGCACTCGAGACGAGAACATTCGTCTCCTTGAGCGCAATCTCGGCGTTCGCACTTTCCTACGCCATGACAATCTAGAGATCGATGGCGACGAACGTTCTGTAGAACGGGCCCGTCTGATTCTTGAAGATTATCTGGGCTTGCAGAAGGAAGGTCATGTTCTATCGAACTCGGATCTGAACAACTTTCTTCGCGTTGTTACGGTTGAGGATCAAACTTCTTTACGGAATCTTTACTTAAGTGGCCGCCAGCGGAGCTTTGGCAAAAAGATTCTGGCCCCGAAGACAGTAAATCAGCGCCGTTATGTAGAAGCAATTGAGAAACACGATCTCACTTTCGGGATCGGGCCGGCCGGAACGGGCAAGACCTACCTTGCAGTTGCGATGGCCGTGGCGGCTTTGCTCGGCAAGCAGGTAAGCCGCATCATCCTTACCAGGCCAGCTGTAGAGGCTGGGGAAAAGCTGGGATTTCTGCCTGGCACTTTGCAGGAAAAAGTAGATCCCTATCTTCGACCGCTCTATGATGCGCTCTTCGACATGATCGAAGCGGACAAAGTAGAAAAGCTGCTTGAGAAAAACACGATTGAAGTGGCCCCGATCGCTTTTATGCGCGGGCGCACACTAAACGATGCCTACATCATTGTGGATGAGAGCCAGAACTGCACTCCAGATCAGATGAAGATGATTCTGACGCGCATGGGCTTCAACTCGAAAATGGTGGTTACTGGCGACATTACGCAAATCGATTTGCCCGGCGGCAAACGAAGTGGCTTGATTGAAGTGACAGAAATTCTGAAGAACGTCGAAGGCATCGCGTTTGTTCACTTTGACGATACCGATGTGGTGAGACACAGCCTGGTACAGCGCATTGTACGAGCCTATGAGAGCTATTCAGAAAAAACCGGTATTGGCCGCCAGATGCTATTGAAGCTCGACGAGCCGGTTCCCGCTGCTGCGGCAGTGGCCAGCATTACTCCGGGATCACCCGTAGACCAACCCGAAGCCTGATGGGCAAACGAAGCTCCATTTTATTCCGCAAGACGCTTCCAAAAGAGGAGCGATCGGCCTTGCGTGCGTTTGCCGAAGAACTGGCCGCACAGGTACTTGAGGGCAAGAGCTTCGACTGTCTGATCAGCAATGACAAACACTTGCATGAACTGAACCTGCAGTTTCTTGGAGCTGACTATGCAACGGATGTACTGAGCTTCCCGTCTGGTGAGGATGAGAATCTGGGTGAACTGGCAATCTCGATCGAGCGTGCTGCTGAGCAAGCCGAAGCGCACGGGCATAGCGTCCTCGATGAGCTGAAGATTCTCATGCTGCATGGGGTATTGCATCTGAAAGGCATGGACCACGAGACGGATCGCGGACAGATGAAGCGGGTAGAAACCAAGTGGCGCAAGGCCTTTGGCCTGGCTGCAGGGTTGATTGAGAGGACTCGATGATTACGGTCTTCTGGATTGGTCTTTACCTGGCGACACTGGCAGCACTGATGTTGTTTTCCTATGTCCAGTTGCTCTATCTCGAAAGCCTGCGTTTGAGGGCTCGAGATTTTCCTGCACTTGAATATTTCAAAGAAGTGATTTCTCCCAGACTCGGGATGGAGACCGACGATGCAGCGCTTGTCTTTAGTCTCTACAAGCATGGGTTGCTGGTTTGCATCGGTGTTCTCGCATTTTTCCTGAGCGACGGAGGGCCGACACCCGTTCTCGATATTCTGCAGGGCATCGCAGTGGCGCTGGCATCAATGGCAGTTTGTTCTTACCTGGTGCCGCAGTTGATGTACCGCAGAGCCACCGGGGAGGCACTTGGGGCTCTTGTTCCCCTCTTGAAACTGGCTGCCTTGCTGATGAGGCCCTTCGCTGTCCTTCTGCGCTTTGTAGAGACACTGGCAGAAATCAGTAAGCCGGCTGAGAGCCTTGACGATGGAGCGAGCCCGCAGGAAGAAATCGAAGCGCTCATTGCAGCGGGTGAAGAAGAAGGCCTGATCGAAGAAGGCGACAAAAAACTCATTCAAAGCGTGGTTGCCTTTGGTGATAAACGCGTTCGCGAAGTCATGACCCCCAGGCCCAATATCGTGGCTATCGATGGCAGCAAGACACTTGAGGAATTGCGACGGCTGGTGATCCATGAGCAGTTTTCGCGCATTCCCGTCTATGAGGCTGATGTGGACAGGATTACAGGCTTTGTCCATGTCCGCGACATGTTTGAAGTAGAAGATCAGGATCGAGCCGGGATGAAGGCGATGGACTTGCAAAGGCCCATTGCTTTTGTGCCGGAGACGAAGCTGGTTACCGATCTGCTGAAAGAAATGCAGCAGGACGGCAACCATATGGCTATTGTGGTGGATGAGTACGGCAACACTGCGGGTCTGGCAACGATGGAAGATCTGGTGGAAGAAGTGTTTGGCGAGATTCGTGATGAGCACGAGCCCGGGCATGACGTAACCACCGAGCAGGACGGCAGCTTTGTAGTTGCCGGGAGCTTTGATGTGGACCACCTTCGGGATCTGCTGGAGTTCAGCCCGGATGAAGAGATTGAGGCAACCACTGTCGGTGGCCTGGCAACGGAGTGGTTTGGGCGCGTACCCAAGGCCGGAGAAGTACTGG
>CANGVB010000191.1 GCA_947456995.1 Bryobacteraceae bacterium
ATTTTGCGGTTCGCTTCCTTGGCGGCTTTGGAGTAAGCGCGGCTGCCGAAGAGGCCTTGCTCTTCGCCCGAGAAGGCGATGAAGATGATGGTTTTGGGCCACTGGTGCTGGCTCATGAGGCGGGCGAGTTCGAGGACGAGGGCGACGCCGCTTGCGTTATCGCTGACGCCGGGGGCGGGGATGGCTTCGGCGGTGGCGACCCAGTCTGTGGTGTCGCCAGAGCCTGGGACAGCGTCTTTTTTACGGATGACGTTGAGGGAATCGTAGTGGGCGCAGATGATGATTTCGTGGTCTTTTTGGGTGGTGCCGGGGAGGGTGGCAACTACGTTGACGAGGTCGAGGTCTCGGACGATGCGGCCTTGTTTGGTGATCTTGTGGGTGTCGAATTGGACGTCGAGGCGGGGGGAGAAGGATTTGAATTGATCGGCGATCCATTCGCGCGAGGCTTTGTTGCCGGATTCGAAGTTGGTGTTGCGGGAAGGGAATTCGCCGAGGCGCTTCATGATGGCGGAGATGCGTTCTTCGGTGACGCCTTCGACGATGGTTTGGACCTGGGGGTGGATGGATTTGGGCGGGGCTTGGGCGGAGAGGGTGAGGGCGAGGAAGAAGGCGAGGCGCATTTTGATAGCTTAGCGGAAATCGCTAGAGCCGCTATTGGGCTTGCGGGCTTGTGGAATCCTTCAGCATTTGCAGGAATGCAGTCTTGCCTTTTCTGGCTGCAGCCTTGAGTGGCTCGGGTGCTGATCTTGAAACGAAGACTTCGTTGTCGTTGGTGACAAATAAGCCTGCCCAAACTCCGCTGACCCAAAAGTAAGGTAGCTTCGTGCCTTCAGGCTTCTTATCCTTTTCCTCTTTGAGGAATAAAATCACTTCTTGTTGTGGCTGAAAAGGCAGGAGTTCTGCAGGTTTGTGCTCTGTACCTCGCCATAGGCCGCCAATCTGGGTCACCAAGACCTCATCGCTGGCCTTGGATTTGCCTTTGAATGTCTGGGTGACTCTGACCAGGTGATCCGTCACTGGGGTGCTAGTTTCTTGTTCGGCCCCAAGAATCCTGGATGGAAGACTTCGGATGACAAGTCCAGAAATAACCAGATCTGAGCTAGTTATCAATTCAGGAATCGTCTCTGGAACGAACGCGGGAGACACGAAGATGAGAGCCTCTGTTGGGCGGAAGGAATCGCCTGTCTTGGCCCTGTTTTGACTCAGAGCTGTGGAAGTCAGGATCGTGCATAGAGCGCAGCCTATTCGAAAGCCAAGATTTGTTTTTGACGCCACTTGAACCTACACTCCAGTTGCCTGATTCTGGCACATTTCAATGGCGGGCGACTCTGAGTGGGTATCGTCACATGATTTACATCCAGTGCCAATAGGATTGAAACCTTGAATGGCTACTCTCAGAAAATATGAAAAGTTTTATCGCTTTGATGGCCGTTTCGGCTGCGCTGTGGGCGCAGACCGATTCCGCTTCTTTGAGAGTGCTGGTGGAGGATCCTTCGCAGGCCGCTGTGGCTGGGGCTAAGGTGAATTTGTTGAACCGTTTGACCGGGTTGCGGGTTGCTTCTGAGACCTCGGGTGATGGCTACGCGGTGTTTAGCCCGATTGTTCGCGGCAACTATGAAATTGAAGTGATCCAGTCTGGATTCAAGACCGTCAAGCTGACGGCAGTGCAGATCAATGTTGATGAGCGGCGGCTGGTTCGCGTCAAGCTGGATGTGTCCAGCGTTAGTGAGACGGTTGAGGTGACGGCGAATGTTGCTTCCATTCAGACCGAACAGGGTTCGCTGGGGCAGGTGATTAGCGGACGGACGGCGGTGGAGTTGCCTTTGGCGGGGCGGCGCTATACCGAGTTGGCTCTATTGAGCCCGGGTGTAGCAGCGAGTACGCTGAACCCGACGACGCGTGGCCCAGGTTGGTTTGTCGCCAATGGCAACTACCATACGCAGAATAACTTCCTGCTCGATGGTGTCGATAACAATCAGGGAACGCAGAACGCGCAGAGCTTGAGCGCACAGGTGGTGCAGCCGAATCCCGATGCGATCGCTGAGTTTAAGGTGCAGACGAATTCGTTCTCCGCTGAGTTTGGCCGAAGCGCTGGCGCGGTAATCAATGTGTCGATTAAGAGCGGCACCAATGAGACCCATGGCACTGGCTATTACTACAATCGCGATTCCGCGCTGGCAGCTCGCGGCTGGACGAACAACTTGCAGAATGTGCCGAAAAATAACCTGAAGTGGCAGCAGTATGGTGGCACGGTGGGTGGCCCGATTCAGAAGAACAAGCTGTTTTACTTTGGCGCTTATGAAGGCTTTGCCCAGCGCTTTGCCGATACCTTCTTAACGACGGTACCAACGATTGGACAGCGTGCGGGGCAGTTTGGTGCGCTCAATATCATTGACCCTTCCACGCGCACGGCATACCCGGATAACATCATACCGGCTTCGCAGATCGATGCCCTGGCCAAGAAGGTGATCGATCTCTATCCGCAGCCAAACACGCCGGGTGCGTTTCAGAACGGCCGGCCGACGCAGAATTACAGCTTGCAGCGCGATGGCAAGGAAGACACTCACAAGTTTGATACCCGTGCCGATTACAACCTGAACGACGAGAATCAGATTATGGGGCGATTTAGCTACATCCGGCAGAAGTTCCTGCGGGACGCAATTTTCCCGGGCCTGGCCGATGGCGTAGGTAATCAGGGTGCGCAGTTTAACGAGAATCGCAGCCTTGCAGTGGCGTGGACGAGCACGATCTCCCCGCGTATCGTAAACACGCTTCGGTATGGCAACAACGATACCTTCGCCGAGTTTGCGCACGCAACGGTAAACGAACAGAAGGCGGATGCGTTTGGCTTCCGTGGTTTCCCTGCCGATATGTTGCAGGTGGGTGGCTTGCCGCTGATCAACCCAACCAACTACAACCAGTTGGGAACTCGCAACTTTCGCCCGCAGTTTCAGACTCCCAAGCTTCACCAGGTTGTCGATACGATTTCAATGACAGCGGGACGGCATTTTGTGCGCGGTGGTTTTGAGTTGCGCATGAAGGACAACAGCTTTGTCGACGTGACGCGACGCTCGCCTGCTTATAACTTCCAGGGCCGTTATACCAACGACGCGATGAGCGACTTGTTGCTGGGCTTCCCGGAGAGCGTGCAGTTGAATACAGTGCCTGAAGTGAAGCAGTTGCAGCAGGCTTATAGCTTCTTTCTGCAGGATGACTGGAAGCTGAGCCCGACGCTGACGCTCAACCTGGGGCTGCGCTATGAGTACACCACTCCGTTTTATGGCAGCGGCGCCAACAAGAACATCAACTTCAACCCGGCGACTGGTGGCCTGGTGCTTGCCTCCGACAAGGACAAGTATCTAACCACGCCAGACCGCAACAACTTTGGCCCGCGTCTTGGTTTCGCCTGGCAGGCGATGCCGGAGCGTTTGGTGGTGCGTGGCGGCTACGGGATCTTCTACAACACGGAAGACATTTACGGATCGGAAGCGAATCTGCCTTTGAATCCGCCGCAGCTGATTCAGCCAACGCTTCTTCGTGTTGGGACTGGGCCTGCACCGGTACGCTTGAGCGATCCGCTGCCTGCCGGTGTACTTTCGAACTTCGACAGCCGCACGATCGGGCTTCGCACTCGTGAAGAGAATCAGCGCTCGGGCCGGATTCAGCAGTTCAACCTGGCTGTGCAGTATCGCGTGAGCAAGGCGAGTACGTTTGAAGTTGCTTATGCCGGCAATCGCGGTACGAATCTGTTTGGGCTTTATGAGCGCAACCAGACGGCCTTTGGTGTTGATGGATCGGTTGCTGCGAACCGCCCCTTCCCGCAGTGGCAGGGCATCCAGACCGGTGCCAGCCGCGCCAAGAGCTGGTACAACTCATTGCAGACGAAGTTTGAACGCAACTTCGACAAGGGGCTTTTTGTGCTGGCCAGCTTTACCTGGGCGAGCGCGATTGATCAGGCAGGCACGTGGGATGCAGGTGCGTCGCCGCAGCTTCTGGATCGCTTTGACCAGGAGAATGGCCGCATGACACAGACCCCGATCTTGCAGTACACGACGGCTGTGACCTATGAGCTGCCCTTTGGCAAGAGCTGGAGCGGGCCGGCGAAGTGGGTGCTGGCGGGCTGGAAGAGTGCCTTCATTGTGAACTGGCGCACTGGTTTGCCGATCAATGTCACGCTGAACGGCAATGGTATCGACCCGGCCACTGGGCGGGCTTATACCTTCCTGAATCGCAACGGCGGTGGGTTGCGAGCGAATCGCGTGGGCGAGGCCAATACTGGTATCGACCCGAAGACCGATCGCTTGCGCTTCTTGAACCCTGCAGCTTACGCAGTGCAGACATTGAACACGCCGGGTAATGCGGCTCGCAATACAGCGTACGGCCCGCGTTTCTTCAATACAGACTTCAACCTGTCGAAGGGTTTCGCGATCACGGACCGCCAGTCGGTGGACATCCGTTGGGAAGCGTTTAACTTCTTCAACACCGTGAACTTCAATAACCCCTCGACGGGTATCGGCGGCACGAACTTTGGCTGGATCACTTCAGCCCGTGACCCGCGCATCATGCAGATGGCGGTGCGTTACAGGTTTTAGGCAGTTAAAATGTAGGTCCGTATGAAGACGGATCTGGATCGACTGCAGGGAAGCTGGCGCGTGAAGACGCTGATTGTGGATGGTGCTGCCTTAAGTGCCGGCATGATTGGTGCGGCTCGCGTTGTGATTGAAGGCGATCATTTTCAATCGCTGGGGATGGGCGCGGCCTTTGAAGGATTGATGCGGGTGGATGTGAGCCGGAAGCCGAAGAGCTTCTCGATCAAATTCACTCGCGGGCCTGAGAAGGGGAATGTGAATCACGGGATTTATGAGCTGCGTGGGGATCGTTGGAAACTTTGTATTGCTACAAAAGGAGGCCCGGCCCCTCACGATTTTGTGAGTGAGCCGGGCTCTGGTTTTGCAATCGAGATTTTAGAGCGAGACGTCAACCCAGCCGCGCCGCTCGCTTGAGGCGGCTACTGCTTCGAGCAGGAGCATGCCACGGAGGCCGTCGGCGAAGGTTGGGTAGTCAATGGCTGCCTTGGGGTCTGCGACGCGACGGTAGAAGCGCTTGAAGAGGTTCTTGTGGCTGTCGTCATAGCCTTCACTATGGCCGCCGGGGAGTTCGGCGTAAGCGGCTGCGGCAGGGTAGAAAAGGCTGCCGTCTTTGACGATGACCTGGTTGGGGGAGTTGCGGTGGCCGATCCAGAGTTCGTCGGGCTTTTCCTGGTTCCAGGCGACGCCTGACTTGGTGCCGTAGATTTCGATGCGGAAGCTGTTCTTGTTGCCGGCCGAGATCTGGCTGACGGTGAAGCAGCCGCGGGCGCGGTCTCCGAGGTGGAGCAGGACAGCGCCGAAGTCGTCGGTGTCGATCGGGATGTTCTGGTAGTCGTCGGGGCTGAGGGTTTTGCCGGAGAAGGTCTGGACGCTGCCCTTGGGCTTTTTGCGGGTCTTGTGGAAAGTGGTGAGCTCGCCGCAGACGCTGGTGATGGGGAGGGCGGTGAGGTGCTGGATCATGTCCATCCAGTGGGAGCCGATGTCGCCCATGGCGCGGAGTTTGCCGTTGTGTTCGGCTTCGATGCGCCAGTTGTAGTCTGTGTCGTAGAGGAGCCAGTCTTGCGAGTAGGTGCCCTGGACGGCGAGGATCTCGCCGAGGTCGCCGGCTGCAACCATCTGGCGGATCTGCTGGACGGCCGGATAGTAGCGGAGGTTGTGGTTGGTGGCGTGAGCGACGCCTTTGGCTTCAGCGAGGGTGAGTAGGTCTTGGGCCTCGGCGCTGGTCATGGTGAGGGGCTTCTCGCAGAGGACGTGTTTGCCGTTCTCGATGGCGATTTTGGCCATGGGGTGATGCAGCGCGTTGGGGGTGCAGATGTGGACTGCGTCGATGTTGGGGTCCTTGAGGAGGGATTCCCAATCACCGGTGGACTTTTCGATGAAAAGCTGGTCTGCGAAGGCTTTTGCCTTGGAATCTGAGGAGCCGGCGACAGCGGTAACTTCTACGTTGCCGAGGCGGCGGATCGCTTCTGTATGCACGATGCCCATAAAGCCCGTGCCGAGCATGGCGGTTCTAATTTTTTGCATGGATTTGACCTTAACAATCTATCGTATCGCCACCTTAGTGGTCGATACATGAATTGGTAGAATGGGGACTGAAAATTCATGATTGTCCGGATCAAGTTGCGCGTTGGGCCGAAGGTTGCGACGAACCGGAATATGGACGCGAAGGTGGCGCTGGCGGTGGCGAGCTTGCTGACGCCTGGGGCGATGCTTTGTTTTGTGCTGGCGCTTTGGAGATTGCTGGCGGATCTGAATATCACGACTACGTTTATTTTTGAGAACGGGTTGTTGAGCCACTGGCAGGTGTGGATGGCGCTGGGGGTGGGGGGGCAGATGGCTAGTGTTTATCTGGACCGGTATGGGCGGCGGGGGGAAGAGCAGGCTTAGGGTTTGGCTGCAATCAGGATGTTGCCGCCGGAGCCGAAGTCTGCCGGGCCTTTGCAGAAGATGTTGGCTGTGCCTGGGGGCCAGTCTTCGGGGATGATCACGTCGAATTGATAGAGGCCGACGAAGTTGGGGGCGTAGATTTGGGTTGGGATTTCCAAGCCGCGTGTGGCGGGGATGCCGTCTTTACCGAAGATGTAGCAGGCTGCCGGTTCTAGTGGCTTGGCCGGGGGATCGGAGGGGCCTTTTGCGCCGGTTGGAACTGGACGGTCTAGCGGACCTAATCCGGTTGCCCAGAAGTGAATGAGGTCGCCTGGGCGGGCTGGGTTCGCTTCGTTGATGAAAGCAGTGAAGTCTCGATTGGTGGCCGTTATGGATTGCGTTCTGAGGTCTACGAAGAGTCTTGGGCTTGATTTTTCTTCAATGAAAAGCTTGCTTCGTAGAACGAAGGGGGAGTCTGGAGATTGGATCTCGA
>CANGVB010000192.1 GCA_947456995.1 Bryobacteraceae bacterium
GGATTGCCTCACCATCTGCAAGGCACTCGGCTACGACCTCAACACTGTAGAATTCGCAGTTGAAGACGGCATCCCCTACGCCATCGACTTCATGAATCCCGCACCCGACGCAGGCATTGAATCCGTTGGCCAGGAGAACTTCGATTGGATCGTCGAAAACGTTGCCAAGTTGGCTGTCAAAAAGGCCCTCAGCGACGACAAGCCCCAGACTGAATACCGCTGGGCAAAATTCCTCAACGGTGAATAACAACATGAAGAAGCTCCTCTTAATCCCCGTCGCTGCCCTGCTCCTCGTAGGCTTCCAGCAGGCCACCAAAACTACATATGCCGACCCGCTTCTAAACGGCTTCTCGAAGTCCACCGTAGCTTCAGTAGCCGATGCCGTCGACCAGATCACCGGCAAGCGTGGCTACATGTCCCACGACATGCGCCCCCGCGTAGGCCAAAGCTTCGTTGGCCGCGCCACAACAGCTCTTCTCAAACCCGCAACACCAGAACAAGCAACGGCCGCTCTATCAGCCAGAGACAGCGTCGCGATGATCGACGCGGCAAAACCCGGCGAAGTCGGCATTATCGTAATCGCCGAGTCTCTAGACCTCGCAGGAATGGGTGGCCTCATGGCTACCGCAGCCAAAGCCCGCGGCATGGCCGGCATCATCCTCGATGGCGGCGTCAGAGACCTCGCAGAAATCCGCAGCCTCGGCCTCCCCGTCTTTGCCCGCTCGGTAAGCCCCGGCTCAAGCGTCGGCCGCTGGGCCAGCGTCGCAAAGGATATTGAAGTCGATTGCGCCGGCATCAAGGTCAAGCCCGGCGACATTATCGTTGCTGGTGAAGACGGCGTCGTCGTCGTCCCTAAAGAACAGGAAGCCGCAATCCTCAAGCGCTCTCAGGAAATCGACGATCGAGAAACCAAGATGGTGCCCTTCATCAAACAGTTCAAGAGCCTTGGCGAAACAGTCAAAAAGTTCAATCGAATCTAGTCGCGCTTCGGTCGAAGCTGAAATTGAAAATTGGTAGTAATCAGATTGATGTAACCGCCGCTCGGCAATTGCCGGTGTTCGAACCCGACTGAGGCCTCACGCCCCCCACTCATTACAAACAAAGCACCACCCCCGAATCGCCCCGTCCACACCTGCTGCTGAACCAATCCTTCCAGTTGCACAAAAGGCCGGATTTTTCTCTTCCCAAGGGTAATCAGCATGCGTTCCCTGACGCGAAAGTAGTCTCCTGAGCGTGTGCCCACAAACCGCTCCAAAAGGCTGCGAGCTTCGATTCTGAGCTTCGGAGGAGTCGGCAAAACAAAATTGGCGCCGCCAAAAAATCGATGGAAGTCCATCCGCTCGCCACTAGGGGCTTCTTCATCGGCGAAGTAGTAGCCACCAATCAAACTGATATCTCTACGGAGGCTGTACCAGAGAATTCCGCCACCACGGGATTGAAAATAATCTCCAAACCTGTCGTTGGTTCTTAACCGGGAATGAAACTGCAGCAACAGTTTCTCACCCAAAGGCAAGTTGGCATTCGCGATATGCAAGCTGCCCCAGTCCTGCGCCACACAGGCAAGCGGCAGAAGGAGCGCAATCCAGCGCATAAAGCAATGTTACAAAATGGTTACAGAACGGTCAACGCGCTTTTTTCGTTGGCACCACCCGCCGGATCTCTTCAATCAACTCAATCGTGCTCTCCGTACGAAACACAATCTTTCGCGATGCATCCAGCAACAGATAGGTCGGATACAAACCCACACGCGTCCGGTAATCAAACAACACCCCCGGCTCCGTCGACTGCACATCCGGCCACAACACCTCAAACTGCGCCAGCACCCGCGACGCTGCCCCCGCATCCTCATCCCCATTCACGCCCAGCACCTTCAAGTCATGCGTCTCAACAATCGCCTTCAACTGCGGAAAAGCCCCAATACAAGGCCCGCACCACGAAGCCCAAAAATCGATCAGCGTATAAGAACTCCCATGCCCGCTCAGCCGGCGTGTCTCCTTCAACCGGTCCACGTAGGCAAAATCGGTCAACACCTCTCCCTCGACAAATTTCGGCCCCAGAGCCGCCTCGCGCATCACAAGCACTCGCCGCTTCCAATCCACGCGGTCAAACACGAATGCCCGCCCGTCCCACTCAAACGCTCCACCCCGAACCCGCGCATACTCCGCCGGCGAATTCACATCCACCTTCCCATCCCCATTCGTATCCACCCCAACCGGCCCCTTCAAATCCACATCAAAAAGCGCCAGCCTCCCCCCGCATCGAGCCGCCGCATAAGCGCCACTCGTCTTTTGAATCGATACCTTGGCTGCACCGTAGCCCAAAGCCGCGCGGTAGATGCGAAATCCCACCGGCTTTGAACCCACCTTCGCCACACCCTCTACTCCAAGAATCCCCATCGGCTTCAGCAAGACCCCTTGTGACCCAACCTTCAAGCCCACAGCCCCATCCGCCAGCCGTCGAGTCACCTCAACGGAATCCCCACCCCACGCCTCAAATCCTTTCGGCGCAGCCTTCTTCGACAGCTCCACAGACCGGTAGTCCGGCACTGGCGGCAATCGAAACTCAGCTTCAATCGGGCACTCCAGCCCTTGCGCGAGCAAGATCAATTGCATTACAACCATGCCTCATTTTCACAGAGCACAACGACGGCCCGCCAATTGTCATAAGATTGTGATAGATTATTTCAGATTTCAGGGACTTCCATGACGACTAAACTGACCAAATTTCTATTCCTCCCGCTTCTCCTGCTGGCCTCGCTGCCAGGCTTTTCGCAACAGGGTCGCGGCACCATTCTCGGCACCGTTACCGATGGTAGCGGCGCAGCAATCGCAGGCGCAAAGATCCGCGTGTTCAACACGGCAACCAACGCAGGCATCGAAACCACATCAACCACCGATGGCCTATACCAGGCCCCCAACCTCGCAGTCGGCGATTACACCGTGACCGTCGAGAAGACGGGCTTCCGCAAGGTTGTCCGCACCGGCCTGCAACTCCAGGTAGACCAGCGCGCCCAGGTCGATATCCAGCTTGAAGTCGGTCAGGTCACTGAGTCGATCGAAGTCAAGAGCGAAGCAATTCTCATCGACACCTCCAACACCTCCATCGGTAAGGTCGTCGATCAGAAGCGAGTTAGCGAACTCCCCCTCAACGGCCGCAACGCCCTCGCGCTCACACTCCTTACTCCAAGCGTAAAGTCCAACGCCGGCTCCACCTCTTCCGGTTTTGCTGATCGCGGCATCCAGCTCTCTTCCATCTCGATCAATGGTGGCCCCAATGCAATGAACGGCCAGCTTCTAGACGGCGGCAACAACATCCAGAGCTACATCGGCGAAGTCGCCATCAACCCTGGTGTCGACTCGGTTGAAGAATTCAAGGTGCAATCCGGCGGCATGTCTGCTGAATACGGCTTCACCGCCGGCGGCGTCATCAACATGGTTACCCGCTCTGGCACCAACAAGCTTCACGGCAGCGTCTATGAGTTCTTCCGCAACGATGCCCTCGACGCCCGCAACACCTTTGCCACCTCCAAGCCGCCTTTCCGCTACAACCAGTTCGGCGCCAGCGTAGGCGGCCCGGTGATCAAAGATCGTACCTTCTTCTTCGGCAACTGGGAAGAATACCGCTTCCGCCGCTCGCGCCCCGTCATCGCCAGCTTCCCTACCCTGGGCCAGCGCACCGGCAACTTCAGCGACCTCTTCAACGCAAACGGCACGCCCATCCCGATCTATGACCCCTTCAGCACTCAGGGCTCCGGCACAGCAGTCACCCGTCAGCTTTACCCCGGCAACATCATCCCGGCCACCCAGATCGACCCCGTCGCGAGGGCTATCAACGAGTTTTACCCGCTACCCAACCGTGTGCCTACGGATCGCTTCACCAACGCCAATAACTTCATTGGCACTGCGAAAGAAATCCAGTCCATGCGGCAGTACACCATGAAGGCCGACCACAAGTTCACCAGCAACAACTCAATGTTTGGCCGCTACTCTTTCTTCAACCACAAGACGGACAACGGTGGCGGCGGCGCTGCTGTTTATCCCAACGAAGTGGTTGGCAAGCGTGACGACGACCTCAAGAACTGGAATGTTGTCCTCAGCGACACCCACGTTGCTTCTCCGACGATCGTCAATGAACTCCGCATCGGCGCCACCCGTGGCTACTTCCCCTTCATCGTACGCAGCTTCGGTGGCGGCTGGCCACAGAAACTCGGCCTTCCATCAATCGTTCCTGCTGACACCTTCCCGGCAATCGGCAATGGCCTTCTCGGCTTCAACACTGGCACCGCTGGCGTTCGTGGCAGCCTCAACTGGCAGTTCCTCGATCAGGTCAACATCGTGCGCGGCAAGCACTCGATGAAGATCGGCTTCGACCTGCGCCTCCTGCAGGGTCATAATCTCCAGCGCTCTGCTCCCTCGGGCAGCTATAGCTTCGCCGCCGGCCTCACGGGCAACCCTATCACCCCGGCGGGCACAGGCAGTTCTTACGCTACCTTCCTGCTTGGTGCAGTAAGCGGCGCCAGCGTCAGCACTCACGTCGGCGAATCTCAGGTCTCTCATTCCCTCAGCGGTTACTTCCAGGACGACTGGAAGATCACCCGCCGACTCACCCTGAATCTTGGCCTTCGCTATGACTTCCAGTCCCAGGCCGTCGAGCGCAACAACGGCGCTACCAACTTCGACCCAACCTGCACGCTGCCCAACGGCCTGCCGGGCTGCACCGTATTCGCTGGTGTCGACGGTCAACCGCGCAACTGGCGTGGTGAAGACTACGGCAACTGGGGCCCCCGCCTTGGCTTCGCCTATGACGTTTTTGGCAACACCAAGACAATCCTCCGCGCTGGCTACGGCATGATGTATCCCTCGCAGATGTGGCGTGAGAACTACGGCAACGCCAACGGCTTTGCCCAGACCAACACCAACTATCCGCAGTCCAACCCGAACCTCCCCGCATTCCAGTTGCGCCAGGGCTTCCCTTCGGCTCCCATCCAGCCCCAGGGCCGTGCACTTGGTGCAGCAGCCTTCCTCGGCCAGGGTGTCGCCTACGACGAATCCAACGGCAACATTCCGCGCATCCAGCAGTTCACCCTCAGCCTGCAGCAACAGGTCTGGAACAACTGGCTCTTTGAGGCTTCTTACGCTGGCAACCTCGGCCGTGGCCTTACCGCGGGCAGCTATGACCTCAATCAGCTCGATCCGCAATTCCTGTCCCTTGGCCAGGCTCTGACTCAGCAGGTGCCGAACCCCAATGCAGGCCGCGTCCCCGGAGCTTTGGGTAGCGCAACTATCTCGCGCGAACAGTCCCTCCGGCCCTTCCCCCACTTCAGCGGCGTTTCGGTACGCAACCCGCGTCTTGGCAGCTACAACTCGCACTTGCTGTTGCTGAGTGCCGAGAAGCGTATGTCCAAAGGCCTCGTTCTCCTCTTCTCCTTCACCGGCGGCAAGGTAATCTCAGACAGCCTTCAGACCCCCGTCAACTTTGGCCCGATCGAACAAGCTTCCGTAACGGGTTACCAGAACGGCAAGTTCAACCGTGCCGCAGAGCGCAGCGTGGATCCGAGCGACGTCTCCAAGCGTGCGACCATCAGCGCTGTCTACGAACTGCCCTTCGGCAAAGGTAATGGCGTTATGAACCGCATCATCGGCGGCTGGCAGGTAAACACCATCGGCATCATGCAGACCGGTCTCCCGCTGCTGATCGGTGGTGCCAACAATCAGCGCGCCACCCGTCCCGACTCCACCGGCAAATCGGCACAGCTGGAAAACCCCACCGCTCAGCGTTGGTTTGACACAACCCAGTTCGTCAATCCCGCACCCTTCACCTTTGGCAATGTCGGTCGCGTACTTCCCAACGTCCGCACCCCCGGCACCGTCAACTGGGATTTGTCCTTCATCAAGAACACCCGCTTCACCGAACGTTTTAATCTTCAGTTCCGCACTGAGATGTTTAACTTCATGAATCAGGTGAATCTCAGCGCGCCCAACACCACCTTCGTCCCAGGCCCAACTGGCCTCAACCAGTCTGGTGCCTTCGGCGTCATCACCTCAGCCCGCGACGCTCGCACCATCCAGTTGTCTCTCAAGCTAATGTTTTAGTATTGGCTCCAACAACTAGATCCGCAATACTGCAAGGCCTGGCCGGTCTTGGCGTAAAGCATGGCGACACCCTAATGGTGCACGCCAGCCTTCGCCAGACCGGCCCTGTCATTGGCGGCGCAGCCACAATCATCGACGCCATCCTCGAAGCCATCGGCCACCAAGGCACCCTCGTCGCCTACGTCGACTTTGAACCCTTCTTCGAAGAAGGCGACGACGAGATCCCCGTCTTCAATAAACTTACGGCCTCAGCCGCCCGCGATCACGGCGTCCTGCACGAGAAGATCCGCACCTGGCCCGGCTCACTCCGCAGCGACCACCCCGGCGCAGGCATCTCCGCCATCGGCGCCAAAGCCGCATGGCTCACAGACCACCACCCCTTTCAGTACGGTTACGGCCCCGGCACACCCTTTGAAAGGCTGGTCGAAGTCAACGCGAAAATCCTCATGCTGGGAGCGCCACTCGACACCATCACCCTGCTCCACTACGCCGAGCATCTGGCGAAGATCCCTGACAAACAAGTCGTGAGGTACAGGCACCTCATGCCCACCCCCGAAGGCCCGCAATGGATCGACTTTGAAGAGTTCGACACCAGCGAACCAGTTAACTCGCAGCTTCCTGAAAACGTCTTCGAGCAGATTGCCGAGGCCTTCCTCAAATCTGGCCAAGGCCAGCAAACCACAATCGGCAACGCACCGTCTTTTATCTTCGACAGCAAGGCACTGATTCCCTTTGCCAAAACTTGGCTCGAAGCGTACCCGTTTAGTCACGATACTGGTAGATAATCACATCTATGA
>CANGVB010000193.1 GCA_947456995.1 Bryobacteraceae bacterium
CTCCATGATAGGCGAGAAGCAGCTCGTTGTGGGCGGTCTGTATCGCGGCTTTGTCTTCTTCGGGAAGCTCGAACCAGGCATCGCTTTGTTTGGCGCTTTCGAGGGCGCCAAGGATGCGGTCTGACTCGACGCGGGCTTCGCGCACCTGGCGTTCGCGGATGTCGCTTTCGGCGTTGGTGAGTGACTCAAGAATCATCGCTTCCACCTGCTCATCAGTGAGGCCGTAGCTGGGTTTCACTTCGACGCTTTGCTCTTTGCCCGTGCGGGTGTCTTTGGCCGAGACGTTCAGGATGCCATTGGCATCGATCAGGAATTTGACTTCGATGCGCGCGAGGCCGGCGGGGACTGGTTCAATACCGGTGAGCTCAAAGCGGGCTAGCGAGCGGCAGTCTTTGACGAGTTCGCGTTCGCCCTGGAGAACATGGATCAGGACGTTGGCCTGGCCGTCGACTGCGGTGGTGAAGTGTTCGGTTTCGCTTGCCGGGATTGTGGAATTGCGATGGATGAGCTTGGTAACTACGCCGCCCATGGTTTCGAGGCCGAGCGAGAGTGGCGTGACATCCAGGAGGAGAGTGTCTTTGACTTCACCGGAGAGGATGCCAGCCTGGATGGCGGCACCGAGAGCGACAACCTCGTCCGGGTTGAGCTCGGTATGGGGCTTCGAGCGGAAGAGAGTCTCGACTGCTTTGCGGACCATCGGAATCCGAGTAGAGCCGCCAACGAGTACGACTTCGTCGATGTCTTCGTGGGTGAGCTTCGCATCGGCGAGACACAGGCGGCAGGGTGCTAGCGTGCGCTCGATCAGCGGCGCGATCAAGCGCTCGAGGATGTCGCGGGTGATCTGGCGCTGGTAGCGCTTGCCATTGTATTCAAGGTCGATATTGGCGAAGAGGGCAAAGCTGAGTTGCTCTTTGGCCTTGATGACGGCCTGGCGCAGGGTTTCGACTGCAGCGGAATCATCGCTGATGGGTGCGCCCCATTCTGAGGCCACGTCTTCAAGGGCAATCTGGATGAGGAGACTATCGATGTCGTCCCCGCCCAGGTGTGTGTCGCCGTTGGTGGCGAGGACTTCGAAGATGCCGTCCTGGATCTTGAGGATCGAGATATCGAAGGTGCCACCGCCGAAATCATAAACAGCGATGGTGCCGGAGTTACGCTTGTCGAGGCCATAGGCGAGAGCTGCGGCGGTAGGCTCATTTACCAGGCGGAGGATGTCGAGACCGGCGATGCGGCCGGCGTCCTTGGTGGCCTGGCGTTGAGCGTCGTTGAAGTATGCGGGAACGGTAACGACAGCTTTGGTGATGGGCTCGCCGAAGAAGGCTTCGGCGTTGTTTTTGAGTTCGAGCAGGATGCGGGCACCGGCTTCTGGCGGAGTGAGTTCGCGATCGCCAATCTTGAGAGGCGAGGCGGCGCGATCCATGAAGCGCTTGGTTGAATAGAGCGTTTCAAGAGGGTGCCGGGCTAGGCGGGCTTTGGCTGCGTTACCGGCGATGAGAGAGCCGTCTTCGAGCAGAGCGACTACGCTCGGGACAATGCGCGCGCCATCGGGGGCGGCGATGATTTCAGGGCCGGTGAGGTCCATGAAGGCAGCGAGGCTGTTGGTGGTGCCAAGGTCGATGCCGATGATGCGTTCTGGTTGGGCGGCGTCGCCGAAGTCAATTTGAAAGGTACCCATTCACGTCCCTAAGGAGATTTTGTATGTAGCGGCGGCGATTGAGCAAGCCGCGGATTTGCTTCAGTGTGTCTTCGCCGGGTGTCGCGTCGTGAACGGCGAAGAGCTTTTCTAATTCGATGTCGGACTCACCCAGCAGAGTGGAGAAATGATCACGGGCACTCACCAGTTGCGGCCGGGCAGATTCGTCCCCATCTTTGAGTTCTTCGAGAGCCATGTTGAGCTCGAAAACTTCTTCGAGCAACTCTGGAGGAACTTCCTTGGTGCCCTGTTCACCGATGTCGAATCCACGATGCTTGAGAAAATACTCTGCCCGTTGGAGCGGATCACGGAGAGTACGGTAAGCGTCGTTGAGCGTTGAGCTTTCCTGCAGGGCGGCGTCACGAACACTAGCTTCAGCACGGGCGAAGCGGTCGGGGTGGAGTTCCCGGCTGCGGCCATAAAACAGTTGTTGCAGCTCATTTAAATTGAGCTGCAACTTGGGGTCGATACCCAGAACGCGATAGTAATCCATTGGTTAGCTAGAGAACGAAGTACCGCAGCCGCAGCTTTTGGTGGCATTCGGATTGATGAACTCGAAGCCGCTCTGCATCAGGCTCTCTTTGTAATCTAGAATCATTCCCTTGAGGAAGAGCATGGACTTGGGATCGATGAAGACCTTCACGTCTTCGTAATCGAAGACGTGATCGGTGGCACGGGGCTTGGTGTCGAACTTGAACTGGTAGCTCAAGCCGGAACAGCCGCCGCCGAGTACACCGAGACGCAGACCGCCAGAGACGCCTTGTTTGGCGAAGGCCTGGCGGATCTTCGAGACGGCCTTGGGTGTTACGTCGATCTTGAGTTCTGCGGTTTCCATTTATGCGTTGGCGTGTGCGGGGACAGCCTTCTTCTTGTAATCGTTGATGGCGGCCTTGATGGCGTCTTCAGCAAGAACAGAGCAGTGCACCTTGACAGGAGGAAGCGCGAGTTCAGTAACGATCTCAGTGTTCTTGATCTCCATGGCCTGATCGACGGTCTTGCCCTTGAGCCATTCGGTGGCGAGTGAGGAAGAAGCGATGGCCGAGCCACAGCCGAAGGTCTTGAACTTCGCGTCTTCGATGATGCCAGAGATGGGGTCGACCTTGATCTGGAGCTTCATGACGTCGCCGCATTCGGGAGCGCCAACCATGCCGGTGCCTACGTTCGGGTCGTTCTTGTCCATCGAACCGACGTTGCGCGGGTTTGAGTAGTGATCAACAACTTTTTCGGAATATGCCATTTTTGAGTTCTCCTAAAGATCCTGTGAATTTAGTGCGCGGTCCATTCGACTTTGGACAGGTCGACGCCATCCTTGAACATTTCCCAGAGGGGTGAAAGTTCGCGGAGCTTGTTGACCACTTCGATCATTTTGTTGGCTACATAATCGATCTCTTCGTCGGTGTTGAAGCGGCCGATGCCGAAGCGGATCGAGGTATGAGCGAGGTCGTCACCGAGGCCAAGGGCCTTGAGCACGTAGCTGGGCTCGAGGGTGGCAGAGGTGCAGGCAGAGCCTGAAGAGACAGCGATATCGTTGATGCCCATCAGAAGGGATTCGCCTTCGACGTAGGCAAAGCTCATGTTGAGGTTGTGGGGCAGGCGGCTGGTCATGGAGCCGTTGATGTAGGTTTCTTCGAGGGCGCTCTCGAGGGTGGTCTTCAAGCGATCGCGCATGATGCGGTGCTTGGCCATCTCGGTTTCCATGAGCTGGTTGCAGAGTTCGGCAGCCTTGCCGAAGCCGACGATACCGGGGACATTGAGCGTGCCGGAGCGCATGCCGCGCTCGTGGCCGCCGCCGTCCATCTGGGCGGAGATCTGAACACGTGGGTTGCGACGACGAACATAGAGAGCGCCGACGCCTTTGGGGCCATACATCTTGTGAGCGGTGAGGCTCATGATGTCGATGTTGTCCTTGATCACGTTGACGGGGATCTTGCCAACGGCCTGGACGCCGTCGGTGTGGAAGAGGACGCCGCGCTCTTTGCAGATCTTGCCAATTTCAGAGACGTTCTGGATGACGCCGATTTCGTTGTTGGCGTACATGATGCTGACGAGGATCGTCTTGTCGGTGATCGCGTCGCGGAGCATGTCGAGGTCGACGAGGCCGTCGCCCTGGAGCGGCAGGTAAGTGACGCGAATGCCCTGCTTTTCGAGGTGCTTACAGGTATCGAGAATGGCCTTGTGCTCGGTGGCCACAGTGATGATGTGGTTGCCGCGCTCGGCGTACATTTCGGCTACGCCCTTGATGGCGAGGTTGTTGGACTCGGTGGCACCGGAGGTGAAAACGATCTCTTTGGAGTTGGCACCGATGAGGTCTGCAATTTGCTTGCGGGCATTTTCGACGCCTTCTTCAGCCACCCAGCCGAAGCTGTGGTTGCGGCTGGCGGCGTTGCCGAAGTTTTCAGAGAAGAAGGGGAGCATCGTTTCGACGACGCGGGGATCGCATTGGGTGGTTGCGTGATTGTCCAGGTAGATCGGTAACTTCATAAATAGAAAATTCCTTGTTTGTGCTAGCTCGGCAGGATCTGAGTGAGGTGGCCGCCGCCGAAGACTGCTCCGGGGGGCGGGTTGCCCGGGGGGAGCGGGTCGTCTTTTGTAAGGGCTATGATTGTGATGCCTTCGAGGAGCCGCAAGATGCCTTCATGTACTTTTCTGAGCGGTTCTTTTACGGTGCACTGGCCGGATTGGTCGCACTTGTCATGAGTGAAGCAGGCGGTGAGGATGACGGGGCCGTCGACAACGCGGATGACTTCAAGAACGCTGATGAGGTTGGGGTCCCGAGCAAGCTTGTAGCCGCCGTTGGTGCCCTGGACGCTCAGGAGGAAGCCGGCTTTGCCCAGCTTCTGAAGGACTTTGGAGAGAATCGGCAGGGGGATGTGATAGGTGTCGCCGATTTCTTTGGCGCTGGCGGCACGCTCACCGGCGAGGGCGAGATGGCGCAGGGCGATCAGGCTGTAGTCGGCTTTTTTGGTGAGCTTGAGCATGGAGGATTGCGGACTGAAAGTGTCCTGATTCGAGTTTACAGTTGTTTCAGTTGTGTCGTCAAGGAAAAGTGGTTCTTTTTGGTCTTGGATTCGAGAGGGGCTCTATGTTGTTGATTTGATTTGGTTAAGTGCGAAATTGGTTTCGTTCGTGATTTTATATTCTCCTGGGCAGTTGGTGGGCTGCCCAGGAGAGACACTTGTGGCGTCGGTTTACTTGAGGGCTATTCAATTGTCGAAGAACTGGAGAGTGGATGCGGGCCCACGCCTCAATTCATTATTCGACGGCAGGACCAAGTTTTGAGGGTGTGGATTCGCGGTAAGAGATTGAGGGGGAAAGACTTAGATTGCTTGAAAATTTGCGTGAACGGGATTTGGCGAAACGCTGATAATGCTTTTGGTGGTCGAATTGAGCGGGAAATGGGGGCGGCATGCGAAACGGAAAGCTCGGCGGGCGTCGATTTACTGGATGCAGTCGCTGGAGATTTGCTGGAAGCCCATGAGGATTGGCTTAGGGTTGACGGCGCGGTTGCAGGACGAGTCGAACAGTATTACTAGCACGGCGAGCAGCGGTATTTATACGTGATTCTTTAGCCAGCTATTCTGCGAGCGGGAGTTGGCCAAGCGGGTGGGGGCGTCGGCCTCTGCGGGCAGGACAGTCCCTAGGCTGAAATTTGCAGAGTTATGGCCTGTTCGTTGCTGTTGTCTCTTGGGCTAAGTGTCAAATTTTGAATGACCTGGCCGAGAGAACGGGAAACGAACTGGGGCTGCTGTTTGGCGGAAAGAGCTCCAAAACGTTGAAGCAAATGAAAGGATGGCGCTGGGACACATTAGTTTGACGGCATTCAATAGTTTGGAGGCAGAGCAAAGGAATCTTGCCTGTTCAGGTTGGCTGAACCCAAAATAGTTTGCCTATTAGACTCACGGTCTGCGCAACTATGTTAGTGATGAATTTGTTTTGGTTGCGGTTATTCAGTTTCGCACTAGCCTGCGCTCATTGCATGGGCCAGCAAATTCCAATGCAGCTGGTTGCCGGATCGCCTCCTGGGCTTACGCATTTGTTTGAGGATTCAATAGGACGCTTGTGGGTGGCCTCATCAAAGGGCGTGCACTATTTTGACGGTAGCCGTTTCTTCTCGCTGGAATCTGTTGGGGTGCCAACAACCGCTCAGGTTATGCAATTCGCGGAAGATCGAAATTCTTCCATCTGGATAGCGACAAATGAGGGGCTCTTTCGGTATGAGGGCGGCCGGGCTGAGCGAATTACTACGGGAGTGGTACAGTCTGTCGTTTCAATTGGCGATGGGGTTGCGATAGTAGCCCTCGGCACGGCGCCAGCAGGGATGTCACAGAAAACAGAGCTTGCCCGAGTGGTCAAGAGTCCGAAATGGGCTATCCAAAAGATGTTTGGAGTTGAGTCACAAGGACAGATGTCCCAGGATCGTGCCGGAAACATTCTCTTTGCTTGTGCACCAGGGTGGTGTGAGGTGAAAAGCTCGGATGTTCTACGCTGGCCTGAAGGGAGCAGAGCAGCAGAGATCGTGCGCCATTTTGGAATCAAGACTGAGGCAAACCATGCCCAAGTCATTAGAGATCAAGCTGGATGCGTTTGGGTAGGACTTGAGGACAAGGTCGTCTACCAATGTCCAGGTGAGACAAAAGGGCGAGAATTGCCTGGATCTGTAGTAGCTCACGGCCAAATTCACATCTCGGAACGTTCAGATGGCACGATTGCGATTTTCAGCAATTCTAAACTTGCGATTGGCCGGCCAGGATCATTCGATGTATTCGGGCCAGCTAATGGGATTGTAAGTGGATCGGTATCGACTTTTGGACGCGATGGGACACTTTGGGTAGGAGAGAATCGAGGCCTTTATCGCATCAGCTATCCGGCAAGATTGGAGTTTTGGACTGAACGGGAAGGGATGTTAGCAGCAAGTTCTGTTGCTCGGTTTACGAAATCTGGCGAAACTTATGCCGGGGCCGTGGGTGGCTTGTTGCAGCTATCCCAAGACCGCAAAAGCTGGAAACTTCTTCCAGGCACAGAGGACCTACGCCGGGTAGAAGGCTTGAAGATTGAAGCCGATGGCAAATCGATGCTCGCCGGATTGCCTGCATTCGGTGCCGCTATTTTTGATAGTTCTGGCAAGCGGATTGCCATGACATCGAAGCCCAGTTTCAATGCATGGCACTTTGCTCAAAC
>CANGVB010000194.1 GCA_947456995.1 Bryobacteraceae bacterium
CAGCCGAGAGCGTATTGCAGAAATACAATCTGTCGGACGTACCGCGGGTGTGGGATCCAAAGTTGTCGTTGTATCGTGCCTTTGGACTTGAAAAGGGCGCACTGGCACAGTTGCTCGGCCCAAAGGTCTGGCTTCGTGGCTTTAAAGCGGGTTTCCTGGGCAAGCATGGAGTGGGAGGGGCGGATGGCGACGTCACCCAAATGCCGGGAGTCTTCCTTGTATTCCACGGTGAAATTCTGAAGTCTTACCGTCACCAGAGTGCTGCAGACAGGCCTGACTATGTCGCCCTGGTCAGCGAAATGAACGATACCCCGGCTTCGCGCTAAGCGGATGAATCCAGAACCTGTAGTTATCGTCGGAGCAGGCCTTGCGGGCCTCGCCTGCGCTCTCGAACTTCAGAAAAACAAAATTCCTTTTCTGTTGCTCGAAGCCTCAGACGCCCCCGGTGGCAGGGTGAGAACCGACATCGTCGACGGCTTTCAGCTCGATCGTGGCTTTCAGGTTTATCTTACGGCCTACCCGGAAGGGGAACGTCTGCTCGACTACGGTGCCCTTCAATTCGGAAGCTTTTCGCCCGGAGCAATGGTTCGCCTCAACGGCAATTTTCACCGCGTGATGGACCCCTGGCGCGAACCCTTTGCAGCACTGGCAGGAATTCTAAACCCCGTCGGTAATATGAAGGACAAACTGCTGGTGGCACGCTTGCGGGCCGTGGCAATGGCAGGCAAGGCAGACGACCTTCTCAACAAAGTAGAAAAACCCAGCCACCAGGCGCTACAGGAATACGGCTTCTCTCAGAATATGATCGACCGTTTCTTCCGGCCTTTCTTCGGCGGAATTATGCTGGATGCCGATCTCAATGTCAGCTCGCGCATGCTTGAATACGTCTTTCGCATGATGGCCTCAGGAGATACCGTTTTGCCGTCTCAGGGCATGGGAGCGATTCCTGCACAACTGGCATCCCGCTTGCCGGCAAACTCGATCCGCTACAACACAAGAGTTGAGTCGATCACAAAAAACACAGTACGCATCGAAGGGAATGAAGAGCTTAAAGCTTCAGCCGTGGTCGTTGCCACCGATGGCCCCACGGCTGCCAGATTATTGCCTGAAATCGCCCATGTTGAAAGCCGCATGGCAATGACCCTCTACTTCTCGATACGAGGGCATGCTCCCATTGCTGATCCCATCATCATGCTCAACGGAGACATGGAATGGCCGATTCAAAATGCCTGTATTCCGAGTCTGGTCTGCCCCAACTACGCGCCCGCCGGACATCATTTGGCCAGTGTTGTCGTACTCGGGGACCCCGCCCAATCCGACCAGCAAATGGAAGCTGCCGTGCGCAAGCAACTCGGCCAATGGCTCGATCAAAATCTCGATACCTGGAAGCTGCTCCGCATCTACAGGATTCTGAACGCCCACCCCGCCCATCGTCCTGAAACGGTTGCCGAGAAAGCTACCAGACTCGAAAGTGGCGTTTACGTTTGTGGCGACCACCGCTTCATGCCCAGCATTCAGGCATCACTGGTGAATGGAAGGCACGCAGCAGAGGCAGTAGCCGCCAATGCCGGCTGAACTGCTGCTGAAAGTCAATCTCGCCTGCTCTCTCTACATGGCAGGTCTGATCTGGTTTGTGCAAATCGTCCATTACCCTCTTTTTCAGCAAGTTGGGCGAGAAGCCTTCCTCGACTATGAGCAGCGGCACCAAAGGCTCACCACAAGCGTCGTTGCTCCAGCGATGCTTGTGGAATTGATCGCCTCAATTGCAATCCTGCTGGTTGCGCCTGCTCCTCCCTTGGTGTGGCTAGCAAGTGCGCTCACCATACTTGTCTGGTTGTCTACGATGGTGATTCAGGTACCGCTGCATGGCAAACTGGCGAAAGGGTTCCATTCAGCACCCTTAAAGACTTTGGTAGCATCCAACTGGATAAGAACGATTGCGTGGAGCACCCGGTCGATTCTCCTTCTTTGGACGATATAAAAATCAATGGCTAAACATCGAGTGGTAATTGTCGGCGGTGGCTTCGGCGGCTTGCATGCAGGCAAGGCGCTGCAAAACAAAGACCTTGAAGTCACTCTTCTCGACCGAAGAAACTACCATCTCTTCCAGCCACTTCTCTATCAGGTTGCAACCGGTGGCCTCTCGCCCGGGGAAATCGCAGCACCGCTAAGAGCCATTTTTGAGTGGCAGAAAAACTTGCGCGTCCTGATGACCGAAGTGACGGGCTTCAATATTGAAGAGCGCCTCGTTCACACTCAGATGGGAGACATTCCCTACGATTCGCTGATTGTCGCAGCTGGGGCCAGGAGTACCTATTTCGGCAACGAACGTTGGTCCACAATTGCCCCCTCGCTCAAAAACATTGAGGATGCCACCAGCCTCAGAGCTCGCATATTCGAGGCCTTCGAAGAGGCCGAAAAAGAAACTGACCCCGACAAACGCAGGGCGCTGCTTACCTTTCTGATCGTCGGCGGCGGGCCCACCGGGGTGGAACTGGCCGGAGCATTAAGCGAGATCGCCAACGATGCACTGCGAGAAGACTTCCGCAGCTTCGACCCCGAAGACGCCCGCATCATGATCCTCAATTCGGGCCCGCGCATCCTCTCTACTTTCCCTGAGAATCTCTCGAAATCAGCAGAACTACAACTGATCCGCCTTAACGTTCTGTGTCGTGCAGGTGTCAGAGTAGTGGATGTCAGCCCGGAAGGAGCCACCGTCACTGTCGATGGTCGTCAGGAGTTTATGCCCGCGCGTACGGTGATCTGGGCTGCCGGTGTTACCGGTTCTCCATTAGGAAAGGCCCTCGCCGAAGCCAGCGGGCAGGCCCTCGAGAAAGGTGGCAAGATCCGGGTTGAGCCAGATTGTACGCTGCCCGGACACCCGGAGATCTTCGTGATCGGAGACATGGCGCACTTCCAGCACGGGCTCGACCAACCTCTGCCCGGTGTCTGCCAAACAGCGATGCAGATGGGTGACTACGTAGGTGACCTAATTCAGAAGCGAATCGCAGGGCAAACCAAACCGGCTTTCAAGTATTGGGACAAGGGCAACATGGCAGTAATCGGGCGCAACCGAGCAGTTGCCCAAGTCGGAAAACTGGGATTCACCGGCTACTTTGCCTGGATCCTCTGGGCCGTGATTCACGTCCTCTATCTGGTCAACTTCCAATCCCGCATCATCGTGGCCATCCGTTGGGGCTTCGACTACTTCAGCTTCAACCGGGGCGCACGCCTGATTACGCGGCAGGATCCACCGGCTCAAGAATCTTGACCGACCGTTTCTTGTTAGACACCACAATATGACAGCGGTGTTTGAGCTTGCCGTTCAGTTCTACTGACAGCGGCTTCGTCGCCGGATAGTCAAAGGTCAGCACATCACCCACCTTGAGCTTCAACATGTCGCTCAGTAGCATTTGCGGCCCGCGTAGCCTGCTATCGAGCTCTACCTTCGAATTCCGCACCCTGCTGTAGATTCGCCGTGTATCTTCATCCGTACTCTCGGTCTTGCGGATCGTCCACTGGTCGGCAAACTTGTGGCTCAACATTTTGATGATGATCGAGGGAATCCCGATGTTCATCATGCCGCTCACTTCGCCGATACGAATTTCGATCGAGACAGCCACAATCGCTTCGTTCGGGGCCAGGATCTGCATCAACTGAGGCTCGGTTTCATAGCCGGCAATCTGAAAGTCAATCGCCGCAATGCCCTTCCAGGCTTCCTTCAAATCGCGCAGCATCAGCTTGAAGATGCTCTCCAGAATCGATTGTTCAATCTCGGTAACTTCACGCTCCATCTTCGTCAGCGTGTTTACAGAGCCCCCCAGCAGCATCTCGAGCATCGGAAAGATCATCGTCGGGTTCAGTTCCAATAGACAATTGCTGTCAAATGGCTGGGCATCTACGGTGGCCACCACCGTAGGCGACGGCAGCACCTGCTGAAACTCGGTAAACGAAAGCTGTTCCACACTCACCAGATTCACCACTACGTAAGCACGCAGATATGCCGATAAGCTACTGGCGAGAGAACGCGAAAACGCTTCATGAAGAACGTAGATAGACCGAAGCTGGTCTTTGGCGATCCGGTCAGGGCGCCTGAAATTGTAGGGCTGCGCCCTTCGGGCTAATTCCGTTCGACGAGCATTGGCGCTCGTCTGCTGGAACATATTATCGATTTCATTTTGCGAAAGAACACGTGCCGACATCAAGAAAGGTATCGACCTGAATTCCCTCTCCCATGAGTAGGCCCATTGTTAATCTAGAGGTAGGGTGAAAACCTTTCATGTTCAGAATTTCGGATGCCGCGCCTCACAAGCCGATGGTGCGGCCCTTGAGGCCAGCCTTGCGGAAAAAGGCCTCACTCCCAGCACGACTCCAGACCTGATCGTCTTCAACACCTGCACGGTCACAGCCTCTGCCGACCAGGACTTGCGATATCTCATCCGCCGCACCAAACGGGAAAACCCCAACGCCCGCATTCTGGTCACCGGTTGTTATGCGCAGCGCTCGGCAGACGAAATTGCTGGCCTCGAGGGCGTCAACTGGGTAGTAGGCAACTCCCACAAGGGCAGCATCGGCGACATTGTTACAGAAAACCCCACGCCCTATCACGCGGAAATCCACGTCGGAAACATCTTTGATCAGAATGAGTTCTTCACTGCCCCGGTAGAGGGCCCGGCAGGCGACCGCGCTCGACCCAACCTCAAGATCCAGGACGGCTGCAACAACCGTTGTTCGTTCTGTATCATTCCGAGCGTCCGTGGCAAATCCCGCTCGGCGCAACCGGAATGGGTACTCTCAGAAACCGAAAGGCTCGCAAAGAGCGGCTACCCCGAAATCGTACTCACCGGCATCAACCTCGGCCGCTGGGGGCGCGAATGGGGCGCTGGCCGTCAACTGCCCGATCTCCTGCGCAGGATGCTCGAAGAAACATCGATCCGCAGCATCCGCCTCTCAAGCGTCGAGCCAATGGATTTCACGACCAACCTGCTGGACCTGATGGCCTCCACTCCCCGCATCGCAAAACACGTCCACGCACCACTGCAAAGCGGCAGCGACGGCGTCCTGCGCCGCATGCACCGCAAGTACCGCCCACGCCATTATGAAGACCGCCTGCGTCTGGCTCGCCAACTGATGCCAACCGCCGCCATCGGCGCCGATGTCATGGTGGGTTTCCCGGGCGAGACCGATCAGGAATTTGAAGAAAGCCGCGCCTTCATCGAAGCCATGCCGCTCACCTATCTGCATGTCTTCACCTACTCAGAGCGCCCAGGCACCAAAGCCGCAACCATGGATGGCCCGGTTCCGATGGAACTGCGTCGTGAGCGCAATCGCATCCTGCAAGAGCTCAGCCTTGCCAAGACACGTCAATTCCATCTCAGCCTGCTAGGCAAGCGATTCTCAGCCGTCACTCTCAACGATCAGGGCACTGCACTAACGACAAATTACGTAAGGGTGCAGCTCAATGAGCCAAGGCCAGCCAGCCAGTGGATCGAAGTCGAACTCGGCGCAATCGGCAACCGTGGCGTACGCGAAGCGAATCCGCTTCTGGTTCTTGCCTAAACTTCGCGACGGTTCTCAAGGCTCTTGAGCATCGTCACTTCATCGGCAAAATCAAGATCAGACCCAACCGGAATCCCCATCGCAATCCGCGTCACCTTCAGGCCCAACGGCTTGAGCAACCTGCCCAGATAAGCAGCCGTCGCTTCGCCTTCCACGGTCGGGTTGGTTGCAAGGATGATTTCTTCGATCCCCGGATCGGCCAGACGCTCAAGTAAGCCTTTGATCTTGAGTTGCTCCGGGCCAATCCCCCGCAACGGCGAGATCGCCCCATGCAGCACATGATAAAGACCATCGAACGAACGAGTGGTCTCAATCGGAATCACATTGTGCGGGTCTTCCACCACGCAGATGAACTTGCGGTTGCGATGCGGATCAGAGCAAAAGACACAGAGTTCTGAACTACTGATGTTGTTGCACACCGAGCACAGCGTCAGATTGTCTTTAACGTCAATCAACGCCTGGCTCAGGCGCAGCGCATTCTCGCGCGGAGACCGCATCACATGAAAAGCCAGCCGCTGGGCCGATTTCTGCCCAATACCGGGGAGCCGTTTGAACTCGGCGATCAGTCTTTCGAGGGGCTCGGCGAAATCAGGCATTAGAACATGCCAGGTGGCAGGCCCATGCCTCCCAGCATGGCCCCTGTCTTCTTGGACGTCTCGTCGTCTACCTTCTTAGCCGCTTCGTTGAAGGCCGCCATCACCAGATCCTGCAGCATTTCAACGTCGCCCGCAACTTCCGGGTCGATCTTCACTTCCAGCACGCGCTTCTGGCCGTCCATTTTCACGTTGATGGTGCCGCCGCCGGCGCCCGCTTCCACGCGGATCGCTGCGATCTCCTGCTGCAAGCGCTCCTGCATTACTTGCGCCTGCTTCATCATGTTTTGCATGTTGCCTGGTAGTTTCATGATTGGTGCCTAACTATTCCTGATTTGACAAGTCTCTCACGCCGCGCACGACGGCATCCTTAAAGATCTCGCGATAGCGCTGTACCTGGGGATTTTCCAGTGCCCGCTCGCGAGTAGCCTCATCGTCCTGACTCGGCTTCGGCGCAGGCGCCTTAGCCTCAACAATCGAATCGTCCTGTACTACTTCAATCCGCGCCATACGGCCAAGTACAGCGGTCAATGCAGCCGCGATATCACGCGATTGCAAGGGCCTCACAAACTCGCGGGGAGCCAAAAACTTTACCCCGCCAGCCACTTCCATCACCCGTGCATTCTGTACTGCATCGGCGGAGAACTTCTTCTTCTGCTCATTGAGGTAAGCGAGCAAACGATCCTTCAGCGGAGAATCCTCAGCAATTGCAGG
>CANGVB010000195.1 GCA_947456995.1 Bryobacteraceae bacterium
GCATCTTCAAGCACGGAAGGATAAACGGGAAAGTCGTTAGGAAAAATGCTGTAGTGGCTCACCGCTTCTTTCATCTGCCAGCTATTGCGACCCGCAAGGATCGTCGCCCTGCACGGCGAACACTTCGGGTTTGAAGTGAAGGCATTGGCAAACACAACACCCTCTCGCGCAACCCGGTCGAAGTGCGGGGTCTTTAGCCACGGCACACCAAAGAAGGACGCATGGCGATTCGACCAATCGTCCGCGATAAAGAACAGGATGTTCGGCCTGCGGCCGCTTTGAGGCTGGGCCAAACTGGCACCCGTCAACAGAGAAGCAGAACTACGCAGGAAATGGCGGCGGGAAAAAGGCATCTCCAATATCCTATGCCCTAACGCCGCGAATTGAGATACTCCGATACCGACCGATACATCCGGTCCTTGTAAAGCCGGCCACCGTCTTCAACAGGTGCAGACCAGTTGTGGCTCCAGGAATCTCCCGTGCTCTTCATGTACTCCTGAATGCGAGCTTCGAGTCTCGGAATCACAAACTCCTGAGCTGACGCATCTCCAATCAGATTCTTGCGTTGATAGGGGTCAGCCTCCAGATCAAACAATACCCAGGGTTTGTCGATGTAACGGGCATACATATAACGATCCGTGCGCACACCTCTCCAGCCGGCAGCAGTGCCATCTCCGGCATAAGGCCCAAAAATCTGGAAGAACGCATCCTTGCGAGTCTTGCTTGTCTTGCCCTGCACCGTCTTCGAAAGATCAAGCCCCTGAAACCCTGCCGGCACATTCACACCACACAGCCCAAGAGTCGTTGCCGGAATATCGATATGCGAGAACAGATTGTCGTTTACCCTTCCTTGCTTCATGAAGCGGGGATAGTGAACAATCCCCGGCACACGAATCGATTCCTCATAAGGCTTGCGCTTCAGCCGTAACCCGTGCGAGCCAAGCATGTCCCCGTGATCTGAAAAGAAAAACAACGCCGTGTCTTCCGCATGGCGAGATTGCGACACAGCCTTCCTCAACCGCCCCACCTGATCGTCCACAGCCGTACAGGCAGCATAGTAAGCGGCAAGATTCTTGCGCGTCACTCCGCGCTCCACTTCTTCATAGTTCGCACGCACTCGAATCTTTTCAGGGTCAAAGCGCTTCATGTATTCTTCTGGCGCGCCATAAGGATCATGTGGAGGCCCCGGAGCCACCATCAGAAAATAAGGCTGATCGGAATTCTTCTGCTCGTCTAGAAACTCAAGCGCAAGGTCAGTCCAGCCCTCAGCCTCAAACTTGCCCATCTCGATCGGCTTCGCGTCATCGCGAAAGTACTGCGCCTTGAAGTGATCGTGGCTGCACTGATTCGCCGCCCAGAAATCGAAACCCAGTCGCCGCTCCCCCGGCGGAATAAACCCGGGCATCCGCGGCCCGCCATCCAGATGCCACTTGCCAATAAACCCGGTGCGATACCCTGCCCCACGCAACGCCTTGGCAATCGTATTCGAGTTCTCGTTCAACCGCAGATCGTTTGCTGTCATGCCATTGACATGACAGTACTGGCCCGTCATCAGGATCGCCCGAGCCGGGCAACAGACGGGAGTATTGGCCACCGTATTGCGAAACTGCAAGCCATCTTTGGCCAACTGGTCCAGGTGCGGCGTCTTCGCGTTTTCGTCGCCCATCGACCCAAGCGCCTGCCCGCGCCACTGATCCGGCATGTACCAGATGATGTTCGGCTGTTTCGGTTTCGCCTTCGAAAGCAGCAATCCGGGAGCACTTCCCAACAAAGCACGTCTCGTCAACATTAACTTTTTCTCCTTTAGAAGAGGCCCAAACCTGTCATTTCCTCGAATTCACCGCTCTGGCAGTGTCCGATACCACCTTGACACTATTGCGCGAGACTCGCTATAAATGATTGAGTCCTTTTTTCTCAGAGGACTATCTCAGTCTCAAGGGGTCAACATGAATCAAACTCGCCACAAGAGCCTTGTGCTCTTCGCAGCGACCATGCTGATGCTCGCGCTTTCAGTAGCGCCGGCAGCAGCTCAAGTATTATACGGATCAATCACCGGCACGGTGGAAGATCCTTCTGGAAGCGTCGTTCCTGGCGCTAAAATCACAGCAACCAACACCGGCACCGGCCAGGTTTTTGAAGCTGTTTCCGACTCAAACGGAAACTTCACCATGCTCAATCTCCTTCCCGGTTCCTACGACCTGAAGCTTGCTCAACAGGGCTTCAAGGGTGTGTCGCGCACTGGCGTGAACATCACACCGAACGTCGTCACCCGTACCAACTTCCGTATGGAAGTCGGCGCACTCAGCGAACAGATCACTGTCGCAGCCGAAACCATGTCACTGCAGACCGACAAAGCAGACACGCACTCAGAAATCACCGCACAGGCCGTAAAGACTCTTCCGTTGCCGAATCTTCGCAACTACCAGAGCTTGATCAACCTCGTGCCTGGCGCAACCCCGGCATCGCTGCAGAATTCCATCACCGATACCCCCATGCGTTCACTGCGTACCAACATCAACGGCACCAATGCAAACAACAACGTAACCCGTATCGACGGCGCTGCCTCAGTTAACCTCTGGCTGCCTCACCACGCCGGTTACGTCATGCCTGCAGAAATGCTTGAGACCGTCAACATCACCACCACCAACGGCGATGCCGAACAGGGCATGGCTGGTGGCGCATCTGTGACCCTCATCACCAAGTCTGGTACCAACGAATTCCACGGCAGCGCCTTCGAATTCCATGACAACCAGCGCATGCGCGCACGCAACTTCTTCTTCACCCCCACCACCGTAAAGCCCGTCCGTATCTACAACAACTTCGGCGGCACCATCGGCGGTCCGATCGTGAAGAACAAGCTCTTCTTCTTCTACTCTTACGACAACACCAAGCAGCGCGACGGCGCCTTCGGCCGTTACTCGGTACCCACCGACGACATCCGCGCCGGCAACTTCAGCGCAACTGGCACAACACTCTTTGACCCTGCCAGCAGCTCTGTTGTAGCCAACCGCACCCCCTTCCCTGGCAACATCATCCCGGCCAACCGTATCAGCCCGATCGCACTCCGCATTCAGGCTTTTTATCCTCAGGCCAATATTGCCGGTGCTGCACAGAACAATTACGCAATCGGTGCAACTCCCCAGTTCAACCGTATGTATAACGACGTGAAGATCAACTTCAACCGCAGCCAGAAACACTCCATCTGGGGCCGCTTCGGTCAGATGGATGCTCTCGTTGGTGGTCGCGGTATCTTCGGCGACGGCGTAGGCCCTGCCCCCGGTTCAGACCCTGGTCTCGGCGATACCCGTGTTCGTAACACCTCAGCTGGCCACACCTACACGATCAGCCCCAACCTCCTTTTGGACGGTGTATTCGGCTATCAGCGTCAGGACCAGGTCGTTCAGGGTCAGGACTTCGGTCAGGACTTCTCAGCACGGCTCGGTATCCCCGGCATCGGCGGCCCAGATCCTCGCGAGCGTGGCATGCCCAACATCTCCATCAACGGCTACAATGGCTTCGGCGTACCTAACTGGATGCCCCTCACCCGTATCGAAGAAAACTTCACCACCACGCACACCCTGCGCTGGATCAAGGGTAAGCACAACTTCGCATTCGGCTTTGACGGTGTTCTCTATCGCATGAACCACTGGCAGCCAGAACTCGGCGCGGGTCCCCGTGGCGCGTTCAGCTTCAGCGGTGGTATCACCACCAACTCCGGCACCTTCAACAACTTCAACGGCTACGGCGCCTTCCTTCTCGGCGAATCCAACAACGTACAGAAGAGCTTGCAGTACATTCTTGCCACCGCGCGTGAATGGCAGTTTGGCTTCTTCGCTCAGGATCGTTGGCAGGTAAGCCGCAAGCTCACCGTTAACCTTGGCTTGCGCTACGAAAACTACCCCCTCATGGGCCGCTCCAATGGCAAGGGTATCGAACGTCTCGATCCTGAAACCAACATCGTCACCCTCGGTGGCCGTGGCAACGTACCGCGCAACAACGGCTTTACCGTTGGCCAGCTGAACTTTGCTCCCCGCATCGGTATCGCTTACCGTCTCAACGACAGCACTGTGGTCCGCACCGGCTACGGTATCAACTACAGCCCGCTGCCCTGGTCACGTCCTCTGCGCGGCTTCTATCCGCTCACTGTGAACTTCGCCTTCGATGCTCCCGATGCAAACTCTTCCATCCGCTCCCTCGCT
Source organism: Bryobacteraceae bacterium (assembly GCA_947456995.1). Taxonomy (GTDB): domain Bacteria; phylum Acidobacteriota; class Terriglobia; order Bryobacterales; family Bryobacteraceae; genus Bryobacter. The sequence goes on from CANGVB010000195.1 coordinate 4,200, forward strand.
CAGGGTATCCCCCCTGTAACGGGTCCGGATCTCAGCACCGGTTCAGTCGTACTGCCTCCCGTTGCTGACATGCGTTCGCCTGTCTCCGGTCAGATCACCCGCGGCTACACCCAGAGCTGGAACTTCACCATCGAGCGCAAGCTCCCTGGCCAGTTCCTCGGCAGTGTTGCTTACGTCGGCACCCAGAGCGTCCACCTCATGGGCGACCGCGACATCAACTCTGGTCAGGTAATCGGCGCCGGTAACCCTGGCCGTCCTTACTCAGCCCGCTTTGGTCGCAACATCTCCACTCTGATGTGGGATGGCTACCTCAGCTCGCGCTATCACTCACTGCAGACTTCGATTCGCCGCTCCGCCAAGGGCCTCACCGTTCAGGGTGCTTACACCTGGGCAAAGGCCATCAACGCTGCTGACGACGAAGGCTGGCAGGGTGTCACCTACAACTGGGGTCCTGCATTCAACCGCAACGTTGCCGATGCCGGATACGACCGTCGCCACGTTCTGCAAATGGGCTATGTTTATGACCTTCCTTACGGCAAGGGCATGAAGTTTGGCTCTAACGCACCCAAGGCTCTCAACATGATCGCTGGTGGCTGGAGTGTCAGTGGTGTAACCGCTGCCTTCACCGGCACCCCCTTCACCCCGTCTTCACCTGCCGGCACCCTCAACCTGCCTGGCAATGCCCAGACCCCCGATCAGGTCAACCTCAACGTTGCCCGCCTCGAAGGAATTGGCCCTGACAAGACCTTCTATGACACCAGCGCATTCTCGCGCGTCATCCTCGCTCCTGGCGAAGTTGGCCGTTTCGGCTCCATGGGCCGCAACAGCCTCCGCAACCCCGGTTCATTCCGCACCGACCTCACGCTGGCAAAGAACTTTGCCGTCACTGAGCGCGTTGCTTTGACCTTCCGTGCGGAAGCTTACAACTTCACCAATAGCCGTCTCTCGACCGGCTTTGCATCCACCGACGTAACCAACCCGAACTTCCTGCGTGTCCTGAGCGCCGCTGACGAACGTCAGTTCCGCCTCGTACTCCGCTTGCAGTTCTAAGCTGGGAAACAATCCAAACAAAAGGCGGTTCGCTTCGGCGAACCGCCTTTGTTTTTTGCCAACATAGAATTATGCTCTTGCTAATCTTGGCCATCTCCCTTCTCCAGGGCCAATCCGCCGCTCAGGCCGAAAAAGCAAACCGGGCAAAAGCTCTCCTCGCCGAAAACAAATTCAACGAAGCCGCCGCCCTCTACACAGAACTCGTCCAACAACTCCCCGGCAACCCCGGCCTCCTCCTCAATCAAGGCATGGCCCTCCACATGTCCGGTGCAGACGCCAAAGCCATTCCACCTCTCGAAGCCGCCCTCAAGCTCAACCCCAACATCCCCCCCGCCCTGCTCTTCCTCGGTGCCAGCTACCTCCGCACCAATCAACCCGCCAAAGCCATTGCCCCGCTCGAGAAATTCACCACCCTCGACCCCAACCACCTCGAAGCCCGCCAAATGCTGGTCGACGCAGCCAACATCTCGGGCCAACCCGCCCGCGCCATTCCTCACCTGGAAAAGCTCGGTCTCTATTACGATCTCGGGCGCGCTTACGAAGCCCTGGCCTTCGACACCTTTGCCCAACTGGAAAAGCTCTACCCCGAATCCGGCCCCTTCTTTGCGCTCCTGGCCGACTCCCGCTCCAAAACCAGCCAGCGCCGCGCCGCCTTCTTCCTCTACCGCAAGGCCCTCGAAAAAGTCCCCACCCTCCACGGCATCCGAACCTCCATCGCCGAGATCTACCGCGCGAGCGGCAACCCCGAATGGGCCCTCCACGAAGAAGCAGCCGAAGCGAAACTCCCAGCCCCCAATTGCAAACTCAAAACCCCCGAGTGTGAATACATCGCCAGCCGCTACACCAGCGCAATCCGTCTGTCCAAAGCCTCCAACAGCGCCATCAACCTCTACTGGCGCACCCGCTCCTACAACCAGCTCGCCACCGAAGCATTCAATAGTCTCAGGCCCGGCACCCCAGATTCTTACCGCTACATAGCCGAAACCAGCCGAGACCAAAACCGTCACGCTGACGCCGCCGACGCCTGGAAGCAAGCCCTCCAACTCGTCCCAGACCAGCCCGACTACCAGCGCGAACTCGCCGCCACCTACCTCACGCTAAAGAACTACGACGAAGCTCAAAAGCTAACCACCCAACTGCTGGCAAAAGAACCCAATGCCGCCGACATAAATCATCTCCAGGGAGACTTGTTCCTAGCCCAACAACTCCCCGACAAAGCCGAGCCCTTCCTGGCCAAAGCCGCAAAGCTCGCACCCACCGTCCTTGCCGCTCGCGCTTCCTACGCCCGCGCACTCCTCGCTCTCGGCAAGCCCAAAGAAGCCCTCCCGCACGTCACAGCCGCTCTGCCTCTAGACACCGACGGCAGCCTTCACATCCAGCTCGCCCGCGCCTATCAGGCCAGCGGCCAAACCGAAGCAGCCAAGCTTGCCATGGCCAAATACCAGGAGATCCAGTCCCGCTCAAGCAAGCAGGAAGAAGTGCCCGAAATCGCTCCCCCAAAATGAACCCGCTACCGCTTCTACTCTTCGCGCAAATCCACTTCACGGCAGTTCCAACTGCCCCGCCCTTCGTCTTGCAGAACAACCCCACTGCAGACAAACACATGGTAGAAACGA
>CANGVB010000196.1 GCA_947456995.1 Bryobacteraceae bacterium
AGGCGGCCAGCTTCAGGCCTTGCGCTAGGGCAGCAAGTTTCTCTTCGCGCGTGGGTTTGGGTACATGCCGAGAGACCAGCGATTGAGCGCTTTCCTTCAAGACTCCAGTGGCCTTGCCGTCCTTGTCGCGAACCACCTCACCGAAGCCAGTAAAGGGCGTAGATTCCACCTCGGCGATGCGCAGGGCTTTCGAATTGGCCCAGGCCGTGTGGCCGTCGTAGGCATCGAGGAAAACGGGCCGGTCTGGGACGACGGCGTCGATGTCTTCGCGCGTGGGCATTCGCAGATTCGGGAAGCAGGTGTATTCCCAGCCGCCGCCGGTAATCCAGGGGGCGTCGGGGTGAGCGGTGGCATAGTCGCGAATTGCCTTCTGGATGGCTGGGAGGGTGCAGATGCCGGTGAGATCTACTTTGGTGAGTCCAAGTGCGCCTTCGAGAAAGTGAATGTGGGCGTCGTTGAAGCCTGGCATGGCGAAGCGGCCACGAAGGTCGATCGTTTGTTTTGCCTTTAGCTTTTCGGCCTCAGCCCCGAGGGCGACGATACGGCCATTGGTAACGGCAATGGCTGTGGTGCGGGCGTCACCCGTCCAGATCTTGCCGTTTCGCAGCAACAGGTCTGCGTTTTGGGCATAGGCGGCAATCCCGGCTAGAAGCACAAATGCAAAACATCTCATAGCGGTTCAGATTAACAGCTATGCCAGAATAAAGGCTATGTCCACTGCTGATGTTGCGCTTCCGACGGCCGAACAGGTAGCAAAATATGAACCTGTGATTGGCCTCGAAGTGCATTGCCAACTGGCCACCAATACGAAGATTTTTTGCGGTTGCCCAACGAGTTTCGGAGAAGACCCGAATTCAAACACCTGCCCCGTCTGCCTGGCTCTGCCCGGTGCTCTGCCGGTGCTGAGCCGCCAGGCTGTTGAGTTGGCCGTACAGGGCTCGCTTGCGCTGCATTGCGAAATCAGCCCGAGGTCGATTTTCGCCCGTAAGAATTACTTCTACCCCGATCTGCCCAAGGGCTACCAGATCTCGCAATTCGATCAACCGCTGGCAGAACGCGGCTATGTCGACGTCGAGATCGAAGGGGTTGGCAAGCGCATCGGAGTGACCCGCGTGCATATGGAAGACGACGCCGGCAAGAGTTCTCACGACGGCTTCAAGGATTCTGAAAAGTACAGCTACGTCGATCTCAACCGGGCGGGGACTCCGCTGATCGAAATCGTCAGTGAGCCGGATATGCGCAACTCAGACGAAGCCTACGCCTATCTGACCGAGATCAAGCAGGCCATGCAGTGTATTGGCGTGTCGACATGCGACATGGAAAAGGGCCAACTGCGTTGCGACGCCAACGTCAGCGTCCGCCTGAAGGGTGCCGAAAAGTTTGGCACGAAGGTTGAGATCAAAAACCTGAACAGCTTCCGCCACGTGAAGTTAGGGATTGAATACGAGATTCTCCGTCAGATTGGTCTGATCGAAGCAGGGCAGCGCGTGCGGCAGCAGACGCGTCTGTTTAATCCGGATTCCGGCGAAACCACGCTGATGCGCGACAAGGAAGAAGCCGCTGATTACCGGTACTTCCCTGAGCCCGACCTCTTGCCGCTGGTGGTGACCGAAGAGTGGAAAAACGAGCTGGCCGCAAAGATGCCAGAACTCCCAGCAGACCGGCGGGCCCGCTTTATTAGTGCTTATGGTTTGAAGGAATATGACGCCAATGTTCTCACTCAGACCCGTCCCATGGCCGACTATTATGAGCGGGTTGTAAAGTCATCGCCAGACCCGAAGATGGCTGCCAACTGGGTGATGGGAGACCTGATGGGCCTTCTCAACGGTGTTGGCAAGGAGATCTCGGAATCTCCGATTCCGCCAGAGAATTTGGGCGAATTGCTAGGTCTGATCCAGAGCGGTGAGCTCTCCGGCAAACTGGCCAAAGAGATCTTCCCCAAAATGTTTTCTGAAGGGCTCTCGCCCAAGTTCATCATGGAGCGTGATGGGCTGAAGCAAATTTCTGACACCGGTGCACTCGACAAGATCATCGAAGAGGTGCTGGCAGCCAATCCCAAGCAGGTGGAACAGTACAAAGGCGGCAAGACTACCGTTATCGGCTTCCTGGTGGGTGCGGTGATGAAGGCCAGCAAGGGTCAGGCCAATCCTGGCTCAGTCAATGAGATGTTGAAGGCAAAGCTGGACTCGTGATTCGTTTCTTAACCCTGTTTGTTGTAACGCTGGCTGCCTATGCGCAGACTGAGATTCTGCCGATGCGCTTTGCGAATCTGCCCGCTTGCGCGGGCCCGAGTGCAACGCCGAGGCCCAAGGCTGAGGCAGACGGCAGCACTCTGTTGATGCGTGTGCAGGACCCAAGCGGCGCGGCCATTGAGATCTGGTGTGCCAAAGAAGCGGCGGGCTTTAACTATCAGTACCGAGTTGCCGGGCCGTCTGGTGCCTCTGTTCTCCTCGATCGCTGCCAGTTGGCGGATGGGATCAATTCGGCGGGGGTAGAACACCAGGGGCCGGTTGCCGAGGCTGCCTTGCCCAATGGCGGACAGTGGCTTCGCACTGCCGGTAAGCTCACTCGCTTTCTGCACCACAATTGGGATTCGCGCGCCGGGCACCATGCCGTTTATGACTTTGGCCGCCAGCAGATCACTACCTACGCAACGGTTGCTGCAAAAGACCCGGCAGGCCGCTGGGTGCGCGCTTTTGTCGACGTAAACTCGATGCCGTTGCGCGAGACCTCGCAAACCGCCCCGATGGGCAAGAACCTCCCCGAGCGTGTGTTTGATCCCAACCGCGTTAGCTGCCTTACGGCACTGGCGGATGAAGGCATGCGCATTCACGATGAAGAAGTGAACGCTTTTGTCGGCCCGCAGCAGCCTGGAAAATTGACGGTAGCCTGGCCTGAATCTTCCCCGATCGAGAAGCTGGATTTTGACGCGGTGCGGCGGGAGTTGCGCCTGAAGTTGTTGCCCGGAACACGCAAAGCGATCGTGTCGATCGCGTTCCCGAGGACGATGCTTGGAATGGGCAAAGAGTTGTCACACGTACGCCTGGACGGGCGCTTTGTCTCCAGCGACGAGACGACCACGGCGACGCATAAATCGATTCGCTTTGTCGTTGATGAGCCGGTGAAAGAAGTGTTGCTGACGGAAAGTCAGGGCTTCCCCTTCTTTGCGGTGAGCGGTGTTGCGCTGGTGGGCGCCATCATCATTGGCGGTGTGATTGGAATGCTGTTCCGCCGCAAGCTGCCGCCTGTGCCCGACGAAGACTAAACTAGGGGCAGATGCTCTTAAAGTCTTTGCTTGCCCTGTTGCTCCTGCTTCTGACAAGTTGTTCGTCGCTCTACTACAACGCGATGGAGAAAATCGGCAAAGAAAAGCGCGACATCCTGGTGCAGCGCATTGTCGATGGCAAGAAGGATCAGGAAGCCGCCAAGAAACAACTCAAGACCACGCTCGAAGCCTTTCAGGAGCTCACCGGTTTTGAAGGCGGCAACCTCGAGAAGGTATACAAGAAGCTGAACGGCGAATTCGTCGATTCCGAGAAGCGAGCGAAAGATCTTTCCGATCGCATTGCCAGCATCGATCAGGTGGCCAAAGATCTTTTTGCCGAGTGGGACAAAGAGATTTCAGAAATGAAGGACAGAAGCCTTCGCACCCGCAGCCAGCAGATGCTGCGAGAGACCCGCGCCCGTCACCAGCAGTACCTCAAGCGTATGCAGCAGACTGACAGGAAGATGCAACCGGTGCTGCAGGGCTTTCGCGATCAGGTGCTCTTCTTGAAGCACAACCTCAACGCCAAGGCGATCGGCTCACTCAAGGGTACTGCCGCAAAGATGGACGGAGAGGTGGGAGTTTTGATACAGGATATTGAGGGCTCGATGCGCGAAGCCGATAGCTTCATCGATTCCCTCAAGACTACAGAGTCCTAGATGTTACGTTGGTGACGACGCTGGTCCAAATGTGATTGCGATGCTGGCGAGGGGGATCTCCGATTTTCCGACTCCGAATCTCGCTTCGATCGCACCAGAATTACTCCTCCCGCAGCGACAGCATCGGATCCAGCCTAGCGGCTTTCCGTGCCGGCAATGCGCAAGCAAGAATTGCGATCACAACGAGCATGACAGGCACGCCTGTGTAAGTGATCAGGTCAAAGGTCTGAATTTGCAATATCGCCGACGTTGCAAGCTTCGACAGCACCAGACACACTGGCATGCCCACGATGACGCCCCAAAGCGTGCAACGCCATGCCTCGCCAAGAATACGGCGCATCACTTGAGCCCCCGTTGCCCCAAGGGCGAGATGAATCCCAATCTCACGACGGCGCTGCAGAACGGAATAACTCGACACCGTATAGAGGCCCACTGCCGTAAGGGCCAGAGCCAGAATCCCCAGGATTGCAGACACACCAGCGGCTGCCTGAAACGGAAAACGATGTTGCGCTGAGACCGCACGCAAGCTCATCGGCTCACATCCAGAGGCCTCGGCCCCATCCGCACACAACGCCCGTACTGCAGCCATTGCGCTTGCCGGATTGCCAACGATTCTTGCGATGGCCGAAGTGATCCCGACCTGTCCGGCAGCAGCCGGAATGTAGATGGCTGTTGTGTCTTTGCCCATGAAGAGGAAGCCTTTGGTGACATCCGGCACTTGCCCGATCACCGTGTAGGTTTTGCCAGACTTTGGATCGCCATTGGAGGAAAGATCCATCTGTATCGTTTTGCCGAGGGGAGATTCTCCAGGCCAGAGTCTGGTTGCTGTGGCTTTACTGATAACAGCGACTTTGGCTTCAGATCTTGCCTCCAAAGCTGTGTATGTCCGTCCCGCCTCCACCTTGAGGCCGAGCACATCGAAATAGCGATGGTCTGTCTGATTGAATCTGAGCCGTACATTTTGGTTGTTGGCCAAGGCATCCACTCGGCTGAGTTGCCCCATCAAAGGAGCCCTATCCACGGCACTGACAACTCCGATGCCAGGGATTCGTTCCAGTTGTGCGATGAACTCCGGCGTGGTTTTGTCGACGCGCAGGTCATAGATGCGATCCAGGTCATACCCTGTACTGGCGGTATCGAGCTTTTGAATGTTCCGAACCAGTACACCCGCCAGAATGAGCAGTACGAGACTTGCCGCAACCTGGCCGCCAATCAGCAGATCGCGCATACGGCGTGGCTGGATTCGGCCCATGAAGGTTGAGTTTTCGCGCTTGGTGGATTGGGTGAGGCTGGGTGAGGTGACCTCAAGCGCCGGCAGCAGTCCAAAGGCAATACCAGCCAGCACCCCAAGCGCAGCAGAATAGAGCACAACGCGCCAATCCATTTCCACCGGCTGCATCGGAATCCCCATGCCGGAAGCAATCGAAAACAAATAGACCTGCGCTTCCTGGATAGAGATCGATGCAAGCCCGATGCCTGCTGCGGCGCCGAGAGATGCGATAAAGATGCTTTCGGTCAACAACTGCCGCACGATGCGAAACCGGGAAGCGCCAAGTGAAATGCGCATCGCAATTTCATGGGTTCTTGAAGTAGCCCGGGCCAGATAGAGATTTGCCAGATTGGCGCAGGCGATCAGCAGCACCATCAGAAATGCCGCGAGACACAATGCTCCCGCAATACTCACTTCGGTTAGCTGGGGAAGATAAGAAGGCCGGGGCACTAACTCCAATCTCGCCACAGGGTCGCGTCCCGGCCGAGTGAATCGGGTAGCTACAGCAGACAGAAGTTCTTCTGCCTCTTTGGGTGAAACTCCAGGTGCGAGCAAGCCTGAAACTGCATTACGCGCTTCACCTTCTGTTGCCTCACTGGTGCGCACCAGACGCAGTTGCTTTAACCCGATCCAGAAATCCGGCACAGCCGCTTCCGTCCCGGTGAATTCGGGTGGCATCACCCCAACAACAGTGAAAAGTGTCGACTTGATACGAATCGATTTGCCGAGCGCGGCCGGATCGGCTGCCAGCAATCTACGCCATCCGGAGTCGCTAAGAACGGCCAGGTTTTGATTCTCCTCAGAGGCTGCAATCGTGCGGCCCATGCGGGCCTTTCCGCCAAGAAGATCAAAGAAATTCGAAGAAACACCAGTTACCAGACCATGCCTTTGGACAGGAGTCAGCATGAGAACCTGCATCATCCCCATCGAGTAAAAGTCCTCAATTTTCCCGATGCTGCTTTGGCGCATCACATCGAGTTCCGCCCTGGACCACCCCCCGGCAGAGCGGGAATTTTTGTCAAAGGATTCAATATCGAAATGCCGCTCAAAGCCGCGAATGGGTAACGGCTTCAAAACGAAGTGCGAGAGCAGTGTAAAGAACGTGCCGTTAGCCCCGATTGCCAGGGCGAGAATTGCCACAGCCGCTGCCGAGAATCCCGGGCTTTTGCGAATGCCTCGCGCCGCGTAGCGAAGATCTGACGTGAGTTCATCCCAGAGCCGGTAGCCCAGAGCCGCGCGGCATTCCTCTGTATAGGAGGCAGAGCTTCCAAACTCGATAGAAGCCTGCCGTGCGGCTTCTTCTGGTGCTATTCCTCGAGCGACGAGATCGTCAATGCGAGCTTGACGATGAAACGCCATCTCTTCGGCTAGCGAAGACTCGATTTTTGAACGACCCAGTAAACGGCGAAAGAAGTTCATAGCTCAGATGCCTTTGCCGACAGCGCGAGCGCCATTGCTTCCACCACATCGTTCCAGGTACTGAGCTCTTGCTTGAGTCGCTTTCTGCCCGCAGGGGTCAGCGTATAAAACTTGGCCCGCCGGTTGTTGTCAGAAACGCCCCACTCCGAGCTGATCAGCTCCTGGGTCTCCAATCGGCATAGAGCCGGATAAAGTGCCCCTTGTTCAATCAAAAGCCCGCCGCCAGAGGTTTGTTCA
>CANGVB010000197.1 GCA_947456995.1 Bryobacteraceae bacterium
GCCGTTACCGGTGCGGTGTTTGATGTGGGCTTCGATTTGTTTGGCTGTTGCCGTGTTGATGTTTACGGGCTTGTCGAAGTAGCGGGTGAGGTAGTCGAGAATCCCCGGCTCCTTCGCCTCGAAGATTGTGAAATCGCACGAAACACAACGCCCGTGAAGGCTGCCCTTACGGCACGCGGAAGCCGCGCGGCCTGGACCGCCGCCGCCCGCCTGCTGCCGGATCTCTTTCCCCTTGCGTTTACGCGTAGTGTTTATCACACTAGTGAGGTTCTAAAAATGTCCCAATCCCTGCTGGCCTGCCTATTCACGACAGCCTTAATCGCTGCCGACCCTGCTGAAGTCTCAAAGCGAATCCGCGACAATGACCTCACCTGGCTCAAACTCGAAGCCAAAGACGGTGCTCTCAACAACCTCAAAGACGCTCGTAAGAACTCGCCCCTCATCTGGGCCTCCACTCTCGGCAGCGTCGAAGCGATCGACATTCTCCTGGCCAACGGCGCGAATCCAAACGAAGCTAACGCCTTCGGCATCACCCCTCTCATCGCCGCCGCTACCGAGCCAGCCAAGGTGAAAGCCCTCCTCGCAAAAGGTGCAGATGTGAAAGCCAAAACGCAAATGGGCCAGCATGCCCTCGCCGTGGCTGCCGCTTCTCCTCGTGCCACAGAAAGCGTCAAGCTGCTGCTTGCCGCAGGGGCCTCGCCCAACGAACGCGGAGCTCAGGGCGGAACACCCCTGCTCAGTGCCCTCGGCAATGCCTGTGCGGAACAAAATGCAAGACTGCTCCTTGCTGCTGGTGCCGACGCCAAAGCTCTTGACGGCGCTGGCTTCGGCGCAGCCCAGGCTGTTATCAGTTGTCCCCTCGGCCTCATCAAAGACCTCCTCCGTCTTGGCGCCAACGTCAACCAGCAAAACACCTTTGGCGGCAAGGTGAAGTTTGGCGACATCCAGCTCAAAGGCATCAGCGCGCTCATGCTTGCCTCCGCCCATCGTGACCCCGCTATCGTCCAGACTCTCCTCGATGCCGGTGCCGATGTGAATGCCAAGGACGTTCGCGGCATGACCCCACTCCTCTACGCCGTCTCGAGCGAAGAACAAAACACAGGCAATATCAAAGTCCTCCTTGCCAAAGGTGCAGACCCCAAAGCAAAAGATGCCAACGGCGAAGACGCCCTCACCTGGGCCAAAAAGTTCAACAACCCAGCCGTCCTCGCCCTGCTCGGTGACAAGCCTCAACCCTTCCAACCCCTGAATTCATTCCTGCCCAAAGGCCCCGGCCCTCAGGTGGCTCTTGCCAAACTCGAATCCTCCAACGAAGAGTTCTTCCGCCAAAGCGGGTGTGGCGGCTGTCATCACTCCACGCTGCTTTCCGTTGCGGCCAACCACGCAAAGAAGGCAGGCCTTGCCGTCAACCCGGGTCTTGTCGAAGCTCGCGGCCAGCGCACGAAAGGCATGCTTGGGGCTTTCAGTACTGCCCTCCAGCAACTGGTGCCTCTGCCTGGAGATATCGATACAGCGCTCTACACACTGCTCGAAGCCCAAAGCCTGGGCCTTGCTTCTTCGCCGGAACTCGAAACCCTCGCCCGCTACATCTGGGCGAAACAAAACCCCGAAGGCTCCTGGGGCCAGCGCGGCATCAGTCGCAGCCCAATTGAGGAATCAGATATTCACCGCACCGCTCTCGCCATCGGCCTAGTCCCCGCCTACAGTGACGCAACGATGCGAGCCGCCGCCACATTGCGTCTTCAGAAATCGACCCAATGGCTTGAAGCCCAGAAGGCCCGCAATACCGACGAGCTTGCCATGAAGCTCCTTGGCCTCAAATGGGGCAACGCTTCTGCCGCCTCCGTCAACAAAGCCGCCAGAGAACTGGCCACCGCACAGCGCAGCGACGGCAGTTGGGCCGGCAATCGCAACCTCACCGGCGACGCCTATTCCACCGGCTTCGCCCTCTTCGCCCTCCGCGAAGGTGCGGCCTGGAAAGCCGACGCAAAGCCAATCGCGAGCGCCGCCAAGTGGCTGCGCGCGACTCAGAAAGAGGACGGCACCTGGTATCAGAAAAGCCGCGCTCCCAAGTTTCAGCCCTACTTCGAAAGCGGCTTCCCCTATGGTCACGATCAGTGGATCTCGGCCGGTGCTACCGCCTGGGCCGTCGTCGGCCTCACTGTTGCCGGCTCGCTCTAAAGCCAGCCCCGCTGTCTTGCAATTCGCGCGGCCTCAGTACGGTTGGCCGCGCCCAATTTGCCAATCGCCTCTGACAGATAGTTTCTAACTGTCCCCGCGCTCAAATGCAGCACGTCGGATATCTCTGCGCTCGATTGACCCTCCGAGGCCAGACGTAAAACTTGCCGCTCCCGGTCTGTTAATGGGTCGGCCTCGGTCCAGGCCTCTGCCGCCAGATCCGGATCAATCGATCTTCCACCGGCATGAATCAGCCGGATTGCCTTTGCCAGTTTTGTGGCGGGCGAGTCCTTCAGGAGATAGCCGGTTACCCCTGCATCGAGTGCCCTCCTCAAATATCCCGCCCTTGCAAACGTAGTCAGAATCGCCACCTTCACCGGCAGCTTCCGCCGCTGAATCTCGGCTGCCACCTCAAGCCCGGTCATCCCCGGCATCTCGATATCGAGCAGGAAAACCTCGGGACGGGTCTTTTCGGCCAGATCCAGCGCCTCGATCCCGTTGGCCGCCTGGCCAACTACCTCCATGTCCCCTTCAATCTCAAGCAATGCTGCCAGTGCTCCGCGGATCATTGCCTGATCCTCACCAATTGCTACCCGAATCTTCACGCTGCACTCCCCGTCAGCGGCAACTGGATCTCAAGCTGTGTTCCGGCATCCATCCTCACCACCAGTCTTCCTCCCAGGGTCTCAACCCGTTCCCTCATCCCGCGTAAGCCTGCTCCTTCCTGGCCCTGATTGCCTGAGCCATTATCGGCTATCCGGAGCACTGCCTGATGCCCTTTCCTCTCTCCTCGCAACACACAGGCGCTTGCTCCGGAATGCCGCAGAATATTGGTGACGCCCTCTCGAAGCGCCAGCGATAAAACGCTTTCCTCCATGGCCGGCAGGCGCTCAAAGCTACAACTTGCCTCCACTCGCAAGCCGGCATTTTCAAGCAGACTTCGCGCCCTCTCAAACTCTCCCCCTAGCCCAGTGGACCGGTAACCCTCCACCGCTGTCCTCACCTCTGACAAAGCCTGGCGTGCAATCGTCTCTACCTCACCAATCTCTTTCGCTGCTCGTGCCGGGTCCAACGCCGCCAGCCGCGTTGCCAGTTCGGACTTCAGCACAATCACCGACAGCGTATGCCCCAGAAGGTCATGCAAGTCGCGAGAGATCCTTTCCCGTTCTGCCACCCGCGCCATCTCCTGCACTTCCTCCTGAGCCCGCTTGAGCTTGAGGTTCACCTCATGCTTCCGTGCATAATGCAGGAGCAGAAATCCAAGCAGCGGAGTGAATACAAATCCTGTGATCAGCGACATCGGGTTCAGCTTGAATATCCAAGCCTCGAGGCCCATCATCCCCAGCAGAATCGAGCAACTGATCGCCACTACGTCTCTGCGAGCCGTATAGCCCGAGAAGGCCCCGGCGTAGATAAAGAAAGCCATTGCGTAGGAATTCCAGGGCATATAAACAAAGCCCAACAGAGCCAGCCCCAGAACTGGAATCAGAATGCGCAAACCCTTCAACCAGTGCACCCAGAAGTAGAGCCCAAGAAAGACGGCAAGGCCAGCGCAGTTCAGCGCCCAGTCCTGGGGCGTAGAACTACGCGTCGCTGGCCAGATAGCAAAGGGTACCGCGTAGATCAGCCACGCATAGGGTGTCCAGCCGGATTCGCAATCAGCAGGCAGCAGTCGCATCGTCTACCCGTACATTCTCTCTGAATTCCGGCGCTGCGCCCACAGTATGATTCCGGCAAACAAAAGAGCAAAGGCTATCAGCGCTCCAAAGTGCCCCAGCAGTGTCCCCTGGGAACGTGCTCCAACTCCCATCAAGCCAATCTGCCCCAGATGGTAATAAGGCAGATAGGTGGCAAATTGCTGCAGCTTCTCGGGCATGATCGCGATTGGAATCCAGAGTCCCGAGAAGAAGGCCAGTGGCAAGTGAATCATGTTCACGAGCCCAGGTGCTGAATTCGGCCCTGCCAGCATCCCGATCGCAATCCCGAGAAGTGTAAACGGTAAGCTCCCGAGCAGCAAAAGCCCACCAGCACTGAACCACCGCACGAGCGGCATTTCAACGCCTCCAAAGAAGCAGCCCACCCCAAACAAAACCACTAGCACAATCAAGCTAAACAGTAGCGCCACCAATGTCTTTGCCACCAGATAAGCCGAGGGCGGCATCGGGCTTGCTCGCTTCACTGCCAGCCAGCCGAGGCCACGCTCCACGGCGATACCAGCCCCCAGCGAAAGCACGGTGGCGCTAATCACTGCGAATGCCCCATAGGTTCCAAGCAGGTATTGCTCCATCCCTGCGCCCTTAATTTTGCTCGTCGGCAACACCAGCCCAAACATGATGTAGAAGGCGAGAGGGTAAGCAATCGTACTCACCGAATACGCTGGCATCCGCAGCATCTTCAGAAACTCAAACCGCGTCTCATTCCAGTACAGTTTGATGGTGCTCATTGGTAGCTCTCCTCACGTTGGGTCAATTTCAGAAAGGCGTCTTCGAGGGTTGTGCTCTGCGCTTGCTCCTTGATTTGAGCGGGTGTGCCTTCTGTCAGTAAACGGCCGCCGTCAATCACCAGCACCCGGTCCGACAATGCTTCGGCTTCTTCGAGGTAATGGGTCGTTAGCAGCACCGAAGTCCCGCCCGCTTGCATCAATCTCACCTGCTTCCAGATCGCCCGGCGCGATTCGGGATCGAGGCCAACTGTGGGCTCATCAAGAAAGAGCAGCTCCGGCCGGCCGCAGATCGCAAGTGCAAATAGCACTCGTTGCTTCTGCCCTCCAGACAGTTCTCCAAAGGGCCGCTTCTCAAGCCCGGTCAAGCCTGCTGCAGCCAGCGTCTCTGCCACCGGCATTGGCTTCTCGTAATAGCTGGAGAATAGCTCCACATGCTCGGCCACCCGCAGTGTCGCCGGCACCCCACCCGCCTGCAGCATCACCCCTGTCCGTATCCGCGCTGCCCTGCTTCCCGGTGCCATGCCAAACAACTCCGCCTTGCCGGAACCTGGTTCGGCCAGGCCCAATAGCACTTGGATCGCTGTGGTTTTGCCTGCCCCATTCGGGCCTAGCAAGGACAACACTTCGCCGCGCCGAAGCTCAAAAGAAACTCCTCCCAGCGCGACAACAGTGCCGTAAGTCTTGGTGACGGATTCGAGCCTCGCCACCGCAGAATGAGTCTTCATAACCCAATACTGCTCTTGTCCTGAGCGCTGCGCCAGTGACGGGGATCACCAATCGCTCATGACATTTGTCACTAAGGCACAATCAGAATCTCAACCCAAAAGCCCCGCTGCTCAAACCCAACCAGCGGCTTTAGCCCGGGAAGGTCCGCGACATCCCTGAACCCTGCCTCATCGGCAAAGCGAAAGTACTTTCGCAGCAATTCTCTAACCCACGGCCAGCGTGCCAACCCATAGGAAGGGTCCCAGGCCCGCGCGTACAAAACCAGTACATCTCCGCGCTCCCACTCGAGCCCCTTCAGCCGCTCGATCGACAAATCCTCCACCGCCCGCACTGCCGCAATCGGCTCTTCCACATAGCCGAGATAAGGCTTCCTCAATGCATCCGTCAGCGGCCATGTTGTTGTGATCCGGCTGCGGCTCAGACCGGATTCCACAAAGCCCGCTGCATTCCGTTGTGCCTCCACCAGATCCACCATCGCGAGATTATTCTCGAGCGCAAAGGGCCAGGGCGGATTTACAAACAACATGGTGATCAGCCCGGCACAACTGAGCGCCAACACTCCATGCCGCCACTTGCCCGCAAGCGTCGACATCCCCGCCGCAAAGGCTGCATAAAGCACCGGCAACACCGGCAACAGATACCTCTCAAGCACGGCTCCGCCAGTTACCGACACAAGCAAGATATGCGCGACACAAGCCGCCGCCACCGGCCTCCAACGCTGGTCAAATCCAACCTGCTTCCACCGCCAGATCAAGACTCCCAGCGGCAATATGTGTAAGTTCTCAATCCCCAGATAACTCACCCGCCGCAACAACGCATAGCCCAGCCGCACTGGATGCAGCGGATAAAGCATGTTGTATTCCGTGTAGGCCGCATCCCCAAAGAGACGCCCGGTCGAGAACCAGACATAAGCCACCCAGTTCACTACCACCAGCACTGGCCCCAATACCAATTGCGCTGCGAACTGGCGCCGCCCCTCACGCCAGGCAAAGACCCCCAACACAATCGGGATCCCGATTGATGTCTCCTTAAACGCCACGCTCAAGACCGCCGCTACCACCGCTACCATCTCCAACTTCATCAAGTAAGCAAGCAGCAATATCGTCGTAAACAAGGCCGAGGGCAAATCCAGTTGCGCCATCATCGACTGCGTGTAAACCAATGGATTGGCTAGTAATAAAGCCGCTACCGCAAAGGCCGGCACCCCGCGTGCTCCTTTGAGCAACTCTACGGCCAGCAGAAACGACACCGTCAAAAATGCCGCCCCAAAGAATAGCATCAGGCTCCGCGTAATTGGAATGGAATACCCAAACACTTTCCAGACTCCAGCCAGCAATAGAGGCAAGCCGGGAGGATGAGAGTTCGGCATCGCCGATTTGGGGATGAGCCCTCCGCCCTGATATAAATCATGGGCCTGAGAAATAAACTGCCCCGCTTCATCCCAGAAGAAGGGCAGGGAAATCAGTTTGAAATGGGTACTAAAGAGGATGAACGC
>CANGVB010000198.1 GCA_947456995.1 Bryobacteraceae bacterium
GATCTCCGCAGTGCGGAAGACTCCGGGCTTTGTTGCGTTCTGGGATTTTGTAAAGCGTGACGGAGATCGTTTTGCGCCACACCAATCGTCGCGTGAGAAGGCAGACTTGCGTCTGGACCCGGTGAACTATGTGCTCGATTTCTGGGGAGAGGGCAGGGCAGCGAGCATGGCGGACTTCCCGCTGCTGGGTGAGGGGCCATTTGGGCAGGCGGTGCAATTCAAAGCGGAAACAGACCGGAACTTCCGGCCGGTGCTGATGGTGCCTCGAGCGCGTCTGCACGATTCAGGGCTGGACGTTAAGGGGAGCAAGCAGTCGGTTACGCTGGTGGCCTGGATACAGCGTCAGGAGGGCAACCACGCGATTGCTGGTATCTGGCATGAGGGCACAGACCTTGCGGCGAATTCGAAGCAGGCCACGCGGGTTGAGAAGGGGATGCGGCAGTACGCGCTGTTTGCAGGCCTGGCAGCCAACGCGGGGGCGTCGGCTGCTCATGTCTCAGAGAATGGTGGTTCCTCGTTTGGTGACAAATACGCGCGCAACTTGTCGGTGACGCCTGAGCTGATTCCAAATGGCCAATGGTGTTTGGTGGGGCTTCGTTTTGACAATCAGGCCAATACGGTGAGCTCTTCGCTGGATGGCAAGGAGACGGAGTATTGGATTGAGAATCCGGAGAAGCACCCTTTCTTTCAGTGGCCGGCCAAGGGTTGGCGTGAAGGGACTTATGCTCCTCCGGAGAAGAAGCCTCGGAAGCGGCAAGTGATTTCCGACGGGGTGGAAGAGCTTACCTATGAGTTCACGAAAGTTCGGGTGAGCGCAGGCAAGCGAGAGCTGGTTGCGCTGAAGGCGAATCCTTTCTGGTTTCCTCATGATCTGTTTGCGCCGGTTGGCGCAGATCGTGGCGGGCCGTTTACGATTGGCCGGGTGATTCATTCTTCTCGCAGTGTTGGTTTTGTTGGTGCGATTGGTGGGGTTGCTGTTTTCAACAAAGCGATAACACCGAAGCAGTTGAAGAAGCTGGCTGAGATTGGCCGCGGCACAAACGGATCTTACGAGCTGATCCGCAAATGACGCGCAAGTTTCAGATTGAACGTTTCAGCAATGGGCAGTGCGCCGTCAGTACAGACCTGTTGAGCGTGGAAGAGCCGTTGCTGGTGGTGGTGAATGGCAAGCCCTTTGCGACGCTGATGCGTAGTCCGGGAGAAGACATTGCGCTTACCGAAGGCTTCTTGTTTTCAGAAGGCATCATCGCCAAACCTGATGATTTGGCAAGTATTGAAACGCGTCAGCATGAGACCTCGCAGGAGGTACATGTGAGGCTGGCGGCACACTGTCATCCGTCTGAGACAGCGTCGCGAAGTATCTATCTGAGCTCCAGTTGTGGCGTGTGTGGACGGAGCAGTATCGATGAACTGACGAGTCGTCTCGAGCCGATTCCGCGGATTGATGTGCAAGCTGAATTTCTGATTGGTTTGCTCCCGCGTTTTGCCGAAGGGCAGAAGCAATTTCCAGTGAGCGGGGGCGTACATGCTGCGGCGCTTTTTGATGCGGGCGGTGCGCTGCTTGCTATCGAAGAGGATGTTGGCCGGCACAATGCGCTGGACAAGCTGGTGGGTAAGGCTTTTCGTCTGGGGCAGCTTCCGCTGCACAACGGAATCCTGCTGATGTCATCGCGGGCGAGTTTTGACATTGTGCAGAAGACAGCGATGGCGGGGATTCCGGTGCTGGCTACGATGGGTGCGGCTTCGTCGCTGGCGGCAGATCTGGCGAAGGCGTGCGGCATTGAACTCTTTTGTTTTTTGCGAAGCTCATCGGTTGTAAATCTAAGGTAGGATCGTACGAATGAAATCTGCTTTGCTTGCCTCTGTTGTTGTTGCTGCAGCGCTGTTGTCGATTGGCGCTGCCATTCCTGAATACAAGCCGATCTTTAATGGCAAAAACCTTAAGGGTTGGGTGAACGTGAATACGAATGCCGATACGTGGAGTGTCAAGAATGGCATGCTGGTTTGCTCAGGCCAGCCGATTGGTGTGATGCGGAGTGAGAAGGAGTACGAGAACTTTCTGCTGCATATCGAGTGGATGCATTTGGAGCCGGGTGGTAATTCGGGCGTCTTTGTGTGGTCTAGTGCGGTGCCGAACGAGAAGTCGAGACTGCCGGATGGTGTTGAGGTGCAGATGCTGGAGCTGGATTGGCCGAAGCTTCATACCAAGGACGGTATCGTGCCTCCGATCGCCTATGTGCATGGGGAGCTGTTTGGTGTTGGTGGTGTGAAGACGATTCCGGATACGCCGCGCGGGGAGCGCAGCAAGTCGATTGAGAACCTCTGCAAGCCGCGTGGGGAATGGAATACCTATGACGTGGTTGCTGTGGATGGAACGATCAAACTGAGCGTGAACGGGAAGTTTGTGAACGGGATCAGCAAATCCACCAAGCGCAAGGGGTATCTCTGCATGGAATCAGAAGGGGCAAAGATTCACTTTCGGAATATGAAGATTATGGAATTGCCGCCCAGTGGAACGCCAACCGCGCCTTAAGTTGTGACCTGCAAGAAGTGCAAAGTGCCGATGGAAGAAGTAAAGGGGCACGTTTTCCATAAACAGCGGAAATGGCGGTGTCCTCGATGTGGGCGTGCGCGGATGCAGCAGCCTCGGCCCAAGCCCCACAAATCGTGAACGCTATTCGCGATTGAGCCAGCGATTGAGAGCGGCGCCCAGATCTCTTGAAACGACCGGTTTGGTTAAATAATCGTCCATTCCGGAATCGAGGCACTTTTGTCTGTCCTGTGGCATGGCATGTGCCGTAAGGGCAATGATGGGCATTCTTCGACTGGATGGGAAGCCTTGAGCCTGCTCTTGTTCGCGGATTTTGGCTGTGGCCGAATAGCCGTCGAGCACCGGCATTTGGCAATCCATGATGATGGCGTCGTAGTTGCCTTGGGCCCACATCGCCACACCTTCTTCTCCGTTGTTGGCAAGGTCGACGGCAAAGCCGAGTTTTTGCAACATAAGGCTGCTGATTCTTTGGTTTACCAGGTTATCTTCAACAACGAGGACTTGAGGCATTGTGAAATTCTCCAGATAAGTTTACTAGAAAATCAATTCGATATTGTAGAAGATTCCCGAATTCCCCATAAGGATTTTAACTTCCCAGCCAGAGACGTATCGTGTACGATTGTTTTGCCGATGAGCTCAGCGGCAAAGTCTGCATAGGCTGCGCCGAGGCGGGAATTTTCGGTTACGGGGCGTCCGGCAATGATTGCCGACCGAAGGCCAACGTAGTCGTTGGGAAAAGTTTTGGAAACGGCGTGGCCAGCCATTTCGGCAATTTGGTCTGGGGATGGATCGCTGCGATGGAGACGGTTCACCAACAAGCCCATTCTTGTTTTGGGGATGCTCAAACGGCCGAGTTCTTCAAAGCGCTGTTTGGCGAGGGTGAGGGAGGGAATTTCAGGAGTGGTGACGACGTAGACTTCCCGGGCTCTTCTTGCCAACTCGACAGTGGCCGGATTGATCAACTCAGGCATGTCGACCATGATTACATCATATTGTTTAATTGTGATTGATAATAGATGAAAATAATCCATCCATTCTGGAGGGGCGATGTCTAGTATTCGAGAGGAAAGAAGGTAATCTACGCCCTGGGAAGAGACTACAAAATCCTTGAAGCGACGTTGATCGAGCCCTTCTACGACAGCCAGCAGATTCTGGATGGAAGACTTCGGCTTTACGGCCAGCATGACGGAGAGGATGCCACTGCGGAGGTCTGTGTCGAGAACAAGGACGCGTTTGCCCTGATCGCGGGCAAGTGCGGCGGCTGTATTGAGAACGATCGTTGAGCAGCCTGAGCCTGCTTTTGCGGGGAGGAAGCAGAGGAGGGATTTTTCTATACCGCCTTGTCTTTTGCGCAGTGCTTCCTGAAGTGCGTAGCGCAGATCGTCGACGGACGAATCTACTGGAATGGTGATGTCGAAGCCCACTTTGGTGGCGATCATGGAAGCCTCGGCGCTGGGGCCATAGCCGACTATTGCCGCGGATGGAAGAACTTCGCGCACGACAGCAGCCAGATCGATGGTCTCAGGGACTTCCATATCGATGATGACGACTTCGGGGCTGATGCCGCCACAAACGCGCGTTAACTCGTGTTCGTTTGGGAAATTAGCGAGGTCCCGGGAGATTTCCAGCCAGTTGGTCGCCGCCATCAGGTAACGCAACCTGTGTGCTCGGGAGGAACCTGCGTGAATGGCAATAGTATTAAACATGGCGATCTTACCAGTAGGAATATCGACAGATTTTGCCAAAATCTTAGTTTGTGGCTAAATGCAGAAAAAGAGACAGAGCTTTTGGCCCTGTCTCTTTTTCCACTTTGTGATTGGATTCGATGACTACTTGAGGTCGAAGCGATCGAGGTTCATCACCTTGGCCCAGGCCTTGGCGAAATCCTGAACGAACTTCGTTTTGCCGTCCGTGGATGCGTAGACTTCCGATAGGGTGCGGAGTTCAGAGTTAGAACCGAAGAGCAGGTCTACCGTGGTGGCGGTCCACTTCACTTTGCCTGTCTTGCGATCGGCACCTTCGTAGAGACCCTCGGTTGAGGCTTTGCTCCATTTGGTGGACATGTCGAGCAGGTTGACGAAGAAGTCGTTGCTCAAGGTGCCCGGC
This sequence comes from Bryobacteraceae bacterium, assembly GCA_947456995.1. GTDB lineage: Bacteria > Acidobacteriota > Terriglobia > Bryobacterales > Bryobacteraceae > Bryobacter. The sequence goes on from CANGVB010000198.1 coordinate 4,658, forward strand.
TGTGCGGTGAGCACTCCGTGGGCGGCCTGAGCGGTGTTGGCATTGAGAGTTCTCATGCCACCGATCAGTACTGTCATTTCAGGAACGGTGAGGGTGAGCAGCTTGGCACGATCCACGAGCAATTCTGCCGGGGGCGTGTTCTGGCCTTGCGGGTAATAGTTGCGGAAGCCGTCGGCTGCGGGCTCGAGGGGAGCGAAGCTGGCAGCATCGGTTTGAGCTTGAGTTGCGTCGGCGCGTCCTGCGTTGAAAGGAACCTGAACGGGGTTGCCGGCGGCCTTTGCTGCCTGCTCGATGGCGGCGTTGCCGCTGAGCACGATCAGGTCTGCCAGGGAGATCTTCTTGCCGCCAGAGGCTGAGGTGTTGAAGTCTTTCTGGATTGCTTCGAGACGCTGGAGTACCTTTGCGAGTTCGCCAGGATTGTTGACTGCCCAATCCTTTTGAGGAGCCAGGCGAATGCGGGCACCGTTGGCACCACCGCGGAGGTCTGTACCGCGGAAGGAAGAAGCCGAAGCCCAGGCGGTGCGAACGAGTTCTGGAACGGTCAAGCCTGAGGCGAGAACCTTTGTCTTGAGCGAAGCGATGTCTTTGGCATCGACGAGCTTGTGATCTACACGCGGGATCGGGTCCTGCCAGATCAATTCTTCAGTGGGAACTTCTGAACCGATGTAGCGGGCACGGGGGCCCATGTCGCGGTGGGTGAGCTTGAACCATGCCTTGGCATAGGCCAGGCGGAATTCTTCTGGATTCTCGCGGAAGCGCATGGCGATCTTGCGGTAGCTAGGATCGACCTTCAAGGCGAGGTCTGTGGTGAACATCATGGGTGCGTGACGCTTAGAGGGATCGTGTGCGTCGGGCACTGCGTTGGCGGCCTGGTTGTTGGCAGGGATCCACTGGGTTGCGCCAGCCGGGCTCTTGGTTTGTACCCATTCGAAGTTGAAGAGGTTGTCGAGGTACTGTGTGGACCACTTGATGGGGGTTGCGGTCCAGGCGCCTTCGAGGCCGCTGGTTACCGTGTCTGCCCCTTTGCCGCTGCCGCACTTGTTCTCCCAGCCGAGGCCTTGCTTTTCAACGCCGCCGGCGGCGGGTTCGACGCCAACGCAGTTTTCGGGTTTTGCACCGTGTGCTTTGCCGAAGGTGTGGCCACCGGCGATGAGGGCGAGAGTTTCTTCATCGTTCATTGCCATGCGGCCGAAGGTTTCCCGGATGTCCTTGGCTGCTGCCATCGGATCAGGGTTGCCGTTGGGGCCCTGGGGGTTGACGTAGATCAGACCCATCTGGACTGCGGCGAGGGGCTTCTGCAGGTTGCGGTTGCCGCTGTAGCGCTGGTCGTCGAGGAACTTCTTTTCCGGGCCCCAGTAGACGAGCTCTGGTTCCCAGTCGTCGGCACGGCCACCGGCGAAGCCGAAGGTTTTGAAGCCCATGTTTTCGAGAGCCACGTTGCCGGCCAGCACCATGAGGTCGCCCCAGGAGAGCTTCTGTCCATACTTGGCTTTTACGGGCCAAAGGAGACGGCGTGCCTTGTCGAGGTTGGCGTTGTCGGGCCAGCTGTTGAGGGGGTCAAAGCGCTGCTGGCCGCCGTCGGCACCACCGCGGCCATCGGTGGTACGGTATGTACCTGCGCTGTGCCAGGCCATACGGATAAAGAAGGGGCCATAGTTGCCGTAGTCGGCTGGCCACCAATCCTGCGAGGTGGTGAGTACCTTCGCGATGTCGAGCTTGACGGCTTTGAGGTCGAGGGTGGCGAAGGCTTTGGCATAGTTAAAGTCCTTGCCCAGAGGATTGGATTCTGCGGAGTTCTGCCGCAGGGGCGAGAGGTCGAGCTTTTCGGGCCACCAGAACTGGTTTGGTTTGGCCTGCTGCGCGCTGGCTGGGTTGGACAGCAATAACGGAAGTGCTGCTACAGCGAATGTGGCAAACAACTTCTTGAGGTTTCGATTCATGTACTTCTCCTTGATTCAACGGATCATCCGCTACGATCCAAGTGTAGAGAGGTTATTGCAAGTGTGCGCCTATTGCTCATATAGGCTGATCCTATTGAAGGCGTGGCCGCTATAATTGGGTCTCGTGTCTGAAACCCATACCCACAAAGCCAGTTTTAAAGGCTTGGCTCTTGGGGCACTCGGTGTCGTCTTTGGAGATA
>CANGVB010000199.1 GCA_947456995.1 Bryobacteraceae bacterium
GAAATGCCATTTCATATTGCTCGATTCGTGCCAGCACTTCCGGATCGCCGTTCCGGCTTTGTTCGAGTTGGTTCATCTCCTTGAGCCCGTCGAGTACGATGCGCCGCCCCGGCGCACTTACTCCCGGCGGATTCGACAAATAAAGCACAGGGTCGCCCATCGAGCGCAAGGCAACGCCGGAATGCTTCGATGACAGAAAGCCGCTGCTCCAGAGCCGCGCCGAGATGGGTTGTACGTTGGCTTTGGGATGCGTGTGGCTGGCGTGCAGAACAACGAAGGTCGGCAGATCCTTGTTCATCGAGCCGAGGCCGTAGCTGATCCAGGAGCCGATGCAGGCTTTGCCTGGCACCATACTGCCGGTTTGAATGAAGGTGATGGCGGGATCGTGATTGATGGCTTCGGTTTGGAGGGATTTGACGAACGTCAATTGATCGGCCAACTTTGCGGTGTGCGGCAGCAGATTCGAGAACCAGGCACCACTCTGCCCGTGTTGGCGGAATTCGTACACCGAGGGCGCAATGGGGAACCTCGTCTGGCCCGACGTCATGGTGGTGAGTCGCTGGCCCTGGCGAATGCTCGCAGGCAGATCCTTGTCGTACCAATCCTTCATCGCGGGTTTGTAGTCGAAGAGGTCCATCTGCGGTGGGCCACCCACCATGTGCATGTAGATGATGCTTTTGGCACGCGGCGCAAAGTGCGGCAAACCTGGAAGGGTCTCCCCTTGCAGGAGTTGGGTGAGCGCTGCTGCACCCAGCCCCTGGGCGCCACGGCGGAAAAGAGCACGCCGGGTATGTTGCAAGCCACTCATTTGTTCAACACCTCATCGAGATTCATCAACTGGCTCACCAGCATCACCCAGGCAGCGGCATTTGCATCGGGGCGACCGCAGATGGCGCGAGTCTCGTCTTCATGCAGCCGATAATGTGCCACGAGTCGCGAGTGCGTTTGCTTGGCTGCTGCTGTCTCTTCCGGAGTCAGACGCCGCGCGAGCAGGCGACGGGCCACATACTCAAGCGGTGCGGCAGAGCGTTGCGTTGCCTCTTTGGACAACGCCCGCGCGGCCGCAAAGAAGTCTGGATCGTTCAAAGTCACCAGAGCTTGCAGAGGTGTGTTGGTTCGCTCGCGGCGCACAACACAAGTCTCACGCGTCGGAGCATTCAGGATTTCAAGCGCCGGCGGCGGAGCCGCGCGTTTCCAGAACGTGTACAGGCTGCGTCGCCGCAAAGCGGGCCCGGAGTCGGGCTGGTAGAAGCGAGTGTTGCTGAAGAGGACCGCCACCGACTCCCATACCCCCTCCGGCTGCAGCGGCTTGACGCTTTGTCCGCCGACGGCTCGTTCGAGCAGTCCGCTGGCGGCGAGCGCGGAATCACGAAGCATTTCGGCGTCCATGCGGAACCGGGGGCCTCGCGAGAGCAAGCGATTCTCCGGATCGCGCAGACGCTTGTCTTCCGTGGTGACGGCGGCTTGACGGTACGTGGCCGAGGTCACCATGAGTCGAAAGAGTTTCTTCACATCCCAGCCCGATTCGCGAAACTCCACCGCCAACCAGTCCAGGAGTTCCGGATGGACGGGCGGCTCCCCGGTGGCGCCGAAGTCGTCGGAGGTCTTCACCAGGCCGGTGCCGAACAATTCCTGCCAAAAGCGATTCACGGTTACACGCGCAGTGAGCGGATTCACTTCATCCACAATCCAGCGTGCCAGGCCGAGGCGATTCCGCGGCCATTCGGGACGCATCGGCGGCAACACCGCTGGGGTCGCCGCGTACAACTCCTCACCCGGCTGGTCATACTGACCACGCTTTAGCAGATGCGCCTTGGCCGCTTCTTCCTTTTCGCGCATCACCAACGTAACGTTTCCGCGCATGCGGATATCCCGATATTCCTTCTCGGCCTTGGACAGGGCCAGGAATTCTTCGGGATACCGCTCGGCCGTGTGGGCAAGCGTGTTGTGCGCAAAGAGGCTCCTCGCTACATCCAACGGCCCCAGCGCTTGAGGATAGAACAGCCTCTGCTTGATGAACTTCACGTCCGCCTCGCTGCGCAATGGACGCGCCGCCACCCGACTTAGCGCCAAGGCGCGTCCGTCGGCATAGATCGTCACGCCCTCGGGGCGGCCCGATCCGTCCCAGGTGACCGTGATCTCCATCTCCTTGAGAGACACAGGCGGGACACGGAAAGTGTTTCCACGCAGAGCCAATTGCCCTTGGATGCCCTGCCCCTCCAGGCGGAAAACGGGCAGGAATGACTCAATGGCGAGTTCCCAGCGAAGATCGTCATCATGGCGTCCTGTGGCCAGAGTGATGAGGTGCTGGTCGAGATAGCCGCATTGCACCTGCGCGGTAAAGGCACCCCTCGGCGGGACCGGCACAGCTTTCGCATGGAGTTCCTCACGCTTGGGTTTTAGGAGTGCATCTTGCGCTTTGGTCTCCTTTAACAGGCCCTGCCACTGCTTGCGCAATCGCAGGATCTCGGGCTCCAGTTGTGACAGGCGACTCACGTCCGCAGCGCTTGGGATCAGCAGCACAGGCTCAGGTTCGGCGATCTCCCCGTGTACCGTCACTTCGGTAGTGTTGTTAAAGAAGGCCGCCATGCGATAGAAGTCCTTCTGCGCAAGCGGATCGTACTTGTGGTCGTGGCAGGTGGCGCAGCCGAGAGTGAGTCCCAAAAACACGGTAGAGGTGGTGTCCACCATGTCCTTCACGTAGATCGTCTTCACTTCTTCTGGAATCACGCCGCCCTCGCCTGTGGCTATATGGTTGCGATGAAATCCGGTAGCGATGCGCTGGTCCAACGTGGGGTTAGGTAACAGATCGCCGGCCAATTGTTCCAGTGCAAACTGATCGAAGGGCTGGTTTCGATTGAAGGCTTGAATCACCCAATCCCGCCAGGGCCAGATCTCCCTACGATTGTCGGAATGCAGCCCATGCGTATCGCCGTAGCGGGCCGCGTCCAGCCAATAGCGCCCGCGATGCTCGCCCCAGTGCGGAGATGCCAGGTAGCGATCGACCGCGCGCTCATAGGCGTCCGGCTTTGTATCCCGGACAAAGGCATCGACTTGCTCGGAAGTCGGCGGCAGCCCGGTGAGGTCCAGGCTCAAGCGCCGGATCAGCCGAGGCCGGTCCGCTTCAGGGGCGGGTGACAGATTCTCCTTCGTCAGCCGAGAGCGGATAAACGCGTCGATAGGATGCTTGTCGCCGCCGGGGACAACAGGCCGTACGGGCGCCACCAGTGACCAGTGCTCTTTCCACGGCGCACCAGCCTCGATCCATTCGCGGAGCACCTCTGTCTGTGCAGGTGACAGGTCCTTGTGCGCATAGGGCGGGGGCATGCGCAAGGCGGGCTTGGCATGAGCGACGCGCTGCCACAAGATACTCTTCGCAGGGTCGCCCGGGACGACAACTTTTTCCAACGTGCCGGCCCGGGTGTCGAGCCGGAGTGCGGCTTTTCGATCCTCTGCATCCGGCCCGTGGCAGTGGAAGCAATGATTGGCAAGGATCGGTTTGACGTCCTTCTGGAAGTCCAGCGCAGCCAGCGACGAAAGAAGGAAGAGGCAAATCCCCATGAATTTAGAACAGTACTTTCAGTGCAAGCTGCCCGTTGCGGTTGCCGCCCTTCTGCGCCACCTGTCCGAAGGCAGGCGTGTTTACTGTTGTGCCCGGATTGCCCCAAAGGGGGTGATTGAGGAAGTTGAAGAATTCCGCGCGGAACTGCAGGGTGACGCGCTCGCGGATCGCCGTGTTCTTGAAGAAGGACACATTCCAGGAGTTGACGCCGGTGCCGCGCAGGTCTGGCGATTGGGGGCCGGTGTTGCCGAAGGTAAAGGGGTCCGGCTGAGAGAAGACCGAAGTATCAAACCAACGTAGCGGAGTGCGTTGGTCTTCCGGGAGCAGAGCCGAGCGGCCATTGTTGTTGGCTCGTTGTCCGGCGCCAAAACCAATGCTGTTTACGGGTAGGCCGATCGAAAGCGGCAGGCCACTTTGGAGAGTGAAGACGCCGTTGAGTTGCCAGCCGCCGACCAGAAGATTCACGGCGCCAGGCAGCGAGTTGGCCCAGGGGCGGCCCTTGCCGAAGGGCAGGTCATATAGAAAAGCTGAGGTCATGCGATGACCCACGTCGATGGGAGAAAGGCTTCGTTCTATTGAGTTGTCGTACTGGTTCTGGATACCGGTGCTACGCCAATAGCGCTCGCCAACGTTGCCGATATTCTTTGACCAGGTGTATGCGGTGAGCAGCGAGAAGCCATTACTGAAGCGCCGCTCCAGTTTTGTCTGCAGCGCGTTGTAGCTCATCTGGCCGGCAGATACGGTGTTGTATTGCACATCCGTGAATTGAGGGAAGGGCCGCAATAGCTGCCCTTGACTCAGAGTCGCGGCGGAAAAAGGTCCGCGAGCTACCAGGCCGAGGAAAGGATTCGGTACCTGCGCATTGAGCGCCGCACCACGCGAATAGAGTGAGGGGTCCAACTGATTTCCCTGGATATTGATGTACTGGTTGACGCCTCGCGAGCCCACGTAACCAACGTCGAGCAGCCAGGACTTCATCTGGTGTTGAATTCCCACATTGAACTGCTGTGTGTAGGGCGCGACAATGTTGCGCAGTTGGGTGGTGACGCTTTGGCCTAGCAGTGTGTTCGGCCCATCGGCGTTGCCCGTCGGGGGATTGAAGCCGTCAGGGAATGGATTGCTCAAGCGGCGTGCGGGGGTCAAGCCGCCGTCCGTGCTGGCGAGAAACGGAGTATCGCCGTCATAGCCGAGCGCGCCGAAGGTAGCGGCACCGAATCCGGTATTCACCACCGGCTGATAGAACAAGCCATAAGCAGCGCGAAGAACGGTTTGCGTCTTGAGCTTGTAAGCCAGGCCAATGCGTGGGCCGAAGTTGTTTCGATCCACTGGATTGCGGTAGCGGGAATCGATGTCTTTACCCATGAATTGCAGTGCTCCAAGTGCAGAGGGGAGACGATTGGTGGCAGCTGAACGCAGGTTGAGGTCGAAGCTGGTGTTGCGGTCGAAACGCTCCGTATAGGGGGTTTCGAGGTCATACCGGAAGCCCAGATTCAGAGTCAGGCGGTTCGATACACGCCAGTCATCCTGGACATAACCAGCCAGGTAAAACCATTGCACGGCAATCGATCCGGGTATGCGGTTGTTGCCACCCGCGGGCAGGCCAAGCATGAAGGATGCCATGCTCCATCCGGCCGTGGGACTTGGCGCAAAGGGATCCTGTTGCGTCCAGGCCTGATTGAAGCTGAACGAAGGCGTTACGTCGCTTGCCTGGATGTCGGCGTAGCGGTACATGCGGGCATCGCCGCCAAATTTGATGGTGTGCTTGCCCGAGATCTTTGTGATGCTGCCCTGCAGGGAATGCGAAAGGTCGCCCCGGCGAAGGAGGTCACCGTTGGAGCGCGAACCCAGCCCTTCGTAGTTGGCGATGCTGATGGGCGGGAAGGTTTTGTAGAAGACGGAAGAAGCAAATTGCGAGGGGAAGCCTGCAGCTCCAAGATCAAAACCGGCGGATTGGGGCAAGCGGCTCAGGAGCTGGCGATTTAGTGAGTACCGCAGGTCGAGAATTGTTGTCGGCGTCAGCGTGCTTGAGTATCCAACGACTGCGTTTTTGGGGAAGACAAAGAGATTCGAACCGCCGCCTCGTGCCGAAAATGCACCGCCGGGATTGTTTTGAATCAGACAGGATGAGCATCCTGGCGTGGGCCCAAAGAGATTAGCTGCGCCTCCACCCTGGTCACTTTCGGTATAGCGAACGAAGAGCCGTGCGCCATCGCGGATGTTGTAGTCGGCCTTGATGGTCCACATGTTCTGGCGATTTTGGCCCGTGGCATTCACCAGATAGTTATTGGCATTGGAGAACGGATCGATAGGAGTGGTGTTGGGCGCGGGATAGTAGGCGGCGAGGTTGCGCGCCACCGGGTCCAGGCGATTGGCAGGAACTACGTTGCCGGGGAAAACCGACCGCGTGTAGCGATTCGCCTGGTTCGGAACGGCCGTGGTGGTGAGTGGGTCATAGATGTTGATCAGAGTTCCGGCAGCCGTGCGGCGTTGAGAAAAGTCGCCTGTTTTTTCGGCTGCCGTGGGCACCGTAAGCAGCAGGCGAGAGGGCAACACGTCCCGGTAGCCCTCATAGTTGTGGAAGAAAAAGAGCTTGTTGCGGCCGTTGTAGATTTTCGGAATATACACTGGGCCGCCCACGCTGTAGCCAAAGGTATGGACGTTCAGGAAGTCCCGCGCGCGGTTGCTACGGTTGTTCAGCCATGAGTTCGCATTAAGAACCCGGTTCTTCCAGAAGTCGTAGATCGTGCCGTGCAATTCGTTGGTGCCCGACTTATAGATCGCGTTCAATACTGCGCCGCCGGTGCGGCCGAACTCGGCGGCAAGAGCGTTCGTCTCAATCTTGAATTCCTCAATGGCATCAATGGTGGGGATTACCGACGCGGCGCCCATGTTGGCCGTCAAGGCGGTGGCGCCGTCGACCATGAATTCGTTGGTGTTCACCTGGCCGCCGTTTGAGGACCAACGTCCGAAGCCAACCGATCCAGATGTTGCGGGTGCCGCGCTCGCGCCGAAGTCGTTGACGCCCGCCGTGAGCGTAGCGATCTGGAATAGATTCCGGTTCGACGAGGGCAGATCGACTACCTTCTTGTTGTCTATCAACTGGCTGACCGATGAAGTGGTGGTTTGCAGCAGCGGCGTCTCGGCCTTCACTTCGATGGTCTCCGTCACCTGCCCTGGTTCCATCGTTACAGGAATTTCCATCTTCTGACTGGTGTCGAGCTTAAGGTTGGCGCGA
>CANGVB010000200.1 GCA_947456995.1 Bryobacteraceae bacterium
ACTTTACCTTTTTCTTTCACCACTGTTCTCCTGACTCTACAGGTCTCCGGAGGTGAGACCTGCTCTAAAACTTCGCTTGATTCTCTCAAATGAACTTTTTCGGCGCAATAAAAAAATGAATCAGAAATTTAATAAAGTACTCATCTGGCTTTCAAAATGGCGATGAAATAGCGAAACGAGGGGAAATGCCATCGAATTTTGCTTCGGTTGAGTAATCCGGCAAGAGAAAGTACAGATTCAAGTTCCGTTCGAAGCCAGCCTGCCGCAACGCTTTTCATCCCGTCCTCAACTGTGATTTTGTTCCATTGAAACAGAAACTGTGTGAAAGGCAGAAAATAGTAAGAAATCCAGTGGCGGTGTAAATCCTGGACAAGAACCAGTTTGGAGGCCACACGGTCCATCTCTTCGAGCAACCTCTTTGTGTCGGCGGAATCAAAATGATGTAGAAACAAAGAGCAATGAACAACATCGAAGGCCTTGTCGGCAAAAGGGAGATGAAAGGCATCGGCTTGCACCTTTTGTTGCGGAGCGAGTTTCAGATTGCGAAATTGCAAATCGAGACAAACCGGACTTGAATTTGGAAAACGTGAAGAGATTGCTTTTGCAAAATCACCCGATGCCGCGCCTACATCCAGGAAGCGAAACGATTCCGTTGGCTGGACGTGTTGCTGGATCTGGCGAAGCAATTCTCTTTTGGCACCTGTTATGGCGTTGATTCGGGTGATATCCCGCAGGTTGAGCGCGGCTTCTTCATCGCTGGCTGAGTCGAGTATTTCCTGTTCGAGAATTCGTTCTTGCACACTACTCATGTAACACTAACGCGTATGGACTTTTTGGCAGGCAACATGGGATGGATCGAAGTTGTGTGCGGACCCATGTTCTCAGGCAAGAGCGAAGAGCTCATTCGAAGGCTGCGTCGGGCCATGATTGCCCGCAAGCGAGTGCAGGTGTTTAAGCCGGTCATTGACGATCGATACTCGAAGGATGAAATCGTCAGCCACAACTCACAAAGCATCCCTTCAACCGTTGTGAACGACGCAAGCGATATATTGAAACTCCTGGACTGGCGCACACAGGTTGTCGGTATTGATGAGGCAAACTTTATGGGGCCGGGCCTGGTTGAGATTTGCAATCAACTTGCGGATTCCGGCAAGCGAGTGATCGTGGCCGGGCTGGATACGGATTATATGGGCCGGCCCTTTGCGCCGATCCCCGATCTGCTCGCGATGGCCGAGAGCATCACCAAAACCCTGGCCATCTGCATGAGATGTGGAAACCCCGCAAAACAAACGCAACGTCTTTTCGAGAGCGCGGATCTAATCGTTGTAGGAGCCGCCGGGATGTACGAAGCGCGCTGCCGGGCTTGCTTTGAAGCAGGATGTTCCAAGCAGGAATACTTGCCGTTTGCAAGACCACAGAAATAGCCCAAGGGCAGAAGTTTGATACATTTGTTGAAAACGAGGAGAATTGAATATGTCGGATGGAAATATGTCTCAGCCAGAATCTGGTGGTAGTGGTTTGAAGATCCCAATATTGTTTGGCGCCGTAATTGCGCTGCTCGCGTCCAATGTCTGGTTGTTTCTGCAACTGGATCGATTGCGTGGGGAAATGGACCGCGTACAGATTCAGCTGGAAGAAAAGCTGAGCGATGTGCGGCAAACTGCGACCGCCAGCAACCAGACCAGCCGTCGCAATCTTGAAGCGATGCAGGAACAGCTTGAGACCGCACGCCGTCAGGCAGCCATGGCCGTAGGCCAGGCCAAGGTGGAAGCAGACCAGAAGGTCAACAGCATGGCGAGCCGTCTTGAAGCCGAACAGCGCAAGACAAAAGAACAGCTTTCCACTGAAATTACCCAAAAGGTGGGCGAAGTTTCTGCTGCTGCCGAAACCAAGGTGAATGAAGTAAAGACTGAGGTTTCTGCCGTTCGTACCGACGTCTCCAATACGAAGTCCGAATTGGAACGGACGATCACCGATTTGAAAAAGGTGACCGGCGACCTCGGCGTGCAGAGCGGCTACATCGCAACCAACGGCAAAGAACTGGAAGCGTTGAAGCGATTGGGCGAGCGCAACTATTACGAGTTCAATCTTGGCAAAACCAAGAACGCCACGCGAGTAGGCGACATCATGATCCTTCTCAAGAAGACAGATCAGAAGAAAAATCGCTATACGATCGAAGTTACCGTGGATGATAAACGCGTTGAAAAGAAGGACAAGACCGTCAACGAGCCGGTTCAGTTCCTCACTTCGAAGGCTCGCCAGCCTTATGAACTGGTTGTGAACGAAGTGAAAAAAGACGTCATCGTGGGCTACCTTGCAACTCCGAAAGTAATGGAACCGCGCAAGTAGTTTTTTTGACAGATTTGAGCCATTTGGCAGTGAAAGGCCGCTTTCCTAGAGAGAGCGGCCTTTCTTTTTCTGGATGAAGCAATTGGTATCTCAATTGCATCTAAAGATTGAGCCGAGAAGTTAACTGTATGGCAGTCAAAGTAATCGTTAGAACATCTTTTCCACTGGAGTGGCCTGAACTCAGGCTTGGGGCTGGCGTTGTCGAAGCCCTAGAGCTTGTTGTTCATCTTCTGAAACCCGCATCTTTAGGCGCATTTTTGCTCGCTCTCTGGAGATTTGGGGCTGATCTTGGCTGGACTTCAGAATTCCTGATTACAGAAGGTTTGCTCTGCCACTGGCAACTCTGGGCAGCGCTTGGCATGTCGATGATCGCCGGCGAAGGTTATTTGTCTCGTCGCTTTGTGCGTGCACAGTGACACATGGTGTGTCGAAGTTTCCCACTCCTTGATCCTGGTTCGGCTCTGATATCTTGAAATAACATAATGCGTTATCCTGGCGGCTCATCCTATGCGACTTCCTCCATGTCTGTCCCTCCCGGGGTGAGATGGCTGTTGATTGTGAACACGGTTGTGTTCGTTGCATATTACATGGCCACGCTGCTTGGCTTTGGTGGGCTCTTCGGCCCATTCCGGTTGATTCCTGAACAGACGGTAGAAGAACTCCACGTCTGGCAACCGGTCACCTATTTGTTCTTGCACGATCCTTTAGGCTTCAGCCATATCCTGCTCAACATGCTCTCGCTATTCATGTTCGGCAAGACGCTTGAAGAAACCTGGGGTACTGAAAAGTTTCTTCGCTTTTACTTCATTTGCGGGATCGGTGCCGGCTTGTGCGTGATCGTGGCCGGTTATCTTACGGGCACGCAGTTTGTCCCGACCATCGGTGCCAGCGGGGCCATATTTGGTCTACTTCTCGCTTTTGGGATGTTGTTTCCCGACAGCATCGTTCTGATGAGCTTTTTCTTCCCGATCAAGGCGAAATACATGGTGATGATCATTGGCGCGATCACCTTCCTGAGTTCGCTCCAGGTAAACAGCGGGGTAAGCCACATTGCTCATTTGGGTGGCATGCTGGTTGCCTTCCTGCTGCTCAAGACGACACAAGGTCAATCGGCCATGCGGCGGCCTTCAGGGCCCTCTCTCAAACGAAGAATGGAACAAGCCTGGGCCGACTACAAGTTGAAGCGGGCAAAGAAAAAGTTTCAAGTTTATATGTCCAAGCAGAACCGCAAGGGCGGCCCGTACGTCAACTGAGATACAGTGATTCTCATGAAGTATTCGGCGTTGTTTTCTCACCCCATCACAGCGGCTTTCCTGGCAGGTGCCCTCTCGATAGGCACTCTTGGTTGGATTGAACCAGTTTTTGCCCAGGGTGGCCCCAAGAAAGAAAGCGGTGAAACCGTTGCCAAGCCGCGCAAAAAAGGCAGTCCCGATGCTCCCCCAGAGCCAGAACTTCAGAAGATTCCTTCGAAGTTGAACAAGAAGGGGCAGGTAGAGTTGCCAGAAGGTGTACCTACCTTCCGCTCGGACACAACGAGCGTAAACGTCGATGTGGCTGTGCTTGATAACAAAGGCAGGTTCATCCCCAATATTCCAGCCGGCAATTTCAGGATTCTGGAAGACAACGTGCCGCAACAGATTGGCAATTTCACGATGGGTGAAGCCCCGATGACCATCTGCATGGTGATCGAGTTTTCAAACCTTTATCAGCAATACTGGACCAGTAGCTGGTTTGAAACCCTTCAGGCTTCCTACGGTTTTCTATCGACTTTGAAGCCTGAAGACTATGTGGCTGTAGTGGCTTACGATTTACGCCCCGAGATTCTGAGCGACTTCTCGGCCGACAAGCGCAAGGCGCAGGAAGCGATGGCTCGGCTTCGCATTGCAGCCTTCAGCGAATCCAACCTCTACGACGCGCTTACCGATACCACCGAGCGCATGAGTGAGATTGAAGGCCGCAAGGCAGTGGTGTTGATTGCCTCAGGTGTAGATACCTTCTCCAAACAAACCTTCGATCAGGCACGCAAGAAGCTTCAGTCTGCTGGCGTACCAATCTATGCCATCGGCATCATGCAAGCCCTGCGCGAGATTGTGGACGCTCGCGGCGGCATGGGTGCGATTCAGCGGCTTGATTTCTTGCAGGCTGACAACCAGATGAGAACCTTTGCCAAGGAGTCTGGCGGGATGAGCTTCTTCCCCCGCTTCTTTGGCGAGTTTCCTGGAATCTACGGTGCCATTCATCAGGCACTGCGCAATCAGTATTCGATTACGTATGCGCCCACCAATCAGGCGAAAGACGGCAAGTTCCGCAAGCTCAAGGTAGAACTTGTAAATCCGGCCACCAACGAGCCCCTGCGCATCCTTGATGAAAAGAACAAACCAATCAAGTATCAGATTGTGGCCAAGATCGGTTACACCGCCCCTCGCGAAGTGGAGTGACGATGTCAAGCGTTAAAAGCCGCTTCGAATGAAGCAAATACAAATCCATTGACGCGGTTGAAAAAAGTCTGGTAAGTTTCAATGGTTCTCATGAGAATTGCCAAGTCCTCCACCGCGTCTCCCTCTGCAATCATACTTCTGGTGGATGACAACAAAATGGGTATGGCAGCCCGGCGTGTAGTGCTGGAAGAATTGGGTCATACCGTAGTAACCGCTGCGAATGGGCTGGATGCTCTAACCGCTATGGAAGGGCAAGTTTTCGATCTGTTGATCACAGACTGGAAGATGCCAAAGCTGGACGGAATTGAATTGATCCGCCGGGTGCGAGAGAGCCACAACGCCGTACCAATCATTTTGTTGTCAGGGTTCGCCGACAATACAGGGATGCGCGAAGACAAGACAGGTGCTGATGCCGTTGTGCAGAAGAGCGCCAATGAAATCCAGGTGCTGCTGAGCACTGTTAAGCGTTTGTTGACACGCAAGCCCGCCCGTAAGCCGGTCGGCTCGCAAACTCCTGCCAAATCAGTGAAGCCCAAGACTAAACTTGGTTAGGGCTATATTGAAGCTTGGTTAGTTTCCTTCGATTCATCGTTTTCATCCTTGCCTCTGGCGCTCTGTTTGCCCAAAAAAGTAAACCGGGCGCGAGGCCCGTTGTCCCAATTCAGTTTCCTCGCGCTACTCCGGTTGAAGTTCGCAATCTGATGCAGCGGATGACGCTGCGTGAGATGGTAGGCCAGTTGGTGATCGTACCCTTCTACGGGGAGAATCCAGCCAGCAAGCGGCGCGAGTACCAGGAGTATTTGCGCCTTGTAAAGCAGGCTGGAGTTGGTGGCCTGATCCTCTTGAACCGGGTTCAGGGTGGAGTGGTTCGCAATGCCGAACCTTTCGCTCTTGCTTCGTTTCTAAACCGGATGCAAAAGGAGGCGAAGCTTCCTCTGATTGTTGGTGGAGATTTTGAGCGTGGGTCTTCGATGCGGGTTTCCAATACCGCCAGATTTCCGCACGCAATGGCCTATGGTGCGGCCAACGACCTCGAATCGACCCGCAAGACCGGAGCAGCGACAGCAAGAGAATCCAGGGCCCTTGGCGTGCACTGGGTCTTTGCTCCTGTCGCTGATGTAAACAGCAATCCGGACAACCCGATCATCAACACCCGCAGTTTTGGCGAAGATCCCAAACTGGTTGCCGCTCACGTCAAGGCCTATATCGAGGGGGCACACTCGCTCAAGCGAGGCGGCGTTCTGGTGACGGTAAAGCACTTTCCCGGACAGGGCGATACCGCCGTGGATACGCACATGGGAATTGCTAAGGTGACTGGGGATCGCAACCGTCTGGAGGCCCTTGAGCTCTTGCCATTTCGAGAAGCCATCGCAGCAGGAGTCGACGGTGTGATGACTGGCCACCTTGCCGTACCAGCGATAGAGGATCGTGAGATCCCGGCGACAGTCTCTTCGAAAATGATTCAGGGTTTACTGCGCAAGGAGCTTGGCTTTGAGGGGCTGGCCGTGACGGACGCGATGGATATGCAGGGGCTCACCAGGCAATTTCCCTCCGGCGAAGCTGCCGTTAGAGCGATAGAAGCCGGTGTGGATGTATTGCTGATTCCAGCCAGTGCCGATGCGGCCATACGGGGTGTGATGGAGGCTGTTGCCAGCCGCAGGCTCACCGCGAATCGCATCCACCAGAGTGTGGCCAAGATCCTCACTGCCAAGCACAAACTGGGACTCTTTCAGAACCGCCTGGTCAACCTTGAAGAAATCAGCGAGCAGATTGACGCACCGGAGTTTTCTGAACTGGCGCAATCGGTTGCCGAGCAGGCTCTGGCAACGATGAAAAACGAAAAAGCGCTTCTTCCGCTTCGCGACACCTCCACCGCCTGTCTGATTACGCTTGCTGAAAGTCGGCAGTCGAATTCAGGGAAGCGAATGATTGAGGAAGCACTGGCCAGGGCTCCGAAGATGAAGACGATCTGGCTCGACCCGGCGTTGAAGCCAGCCGACTTCACCGA
>CANGVB010000201.1 GCA_947456995.1 Bryobacteraceae bacterium
CGACGCAGAAGAACTTCGCGACTCGATCCTGGCCGTTACCGGCAAGCTCAACCTCAAGGCCGGCGGGCCCAGCGTCATGGCCGCTATCGACCCCGAACTCATCAAAGACCTCAAGCGCCCCCAATACTGGGTCACCACCAAAGACAAGTCCGAGCACAACCGCCGCACCATCTACATGATCTACAAGCGCAACTTGATCCTGCCCTTCATGCAGGTATTTGATTCCCCGGACACCTTGCTTTCTTGCGCCCGCCGCGATCAATCCACCCATGCTCCCCAGGCCCTCGAACTCATGAATGGAGATTTCACCAACCGTCTCGCTCACGACCTCGCCGCTCGAATCAAGTCAGGCGGCATCGACCACGCCTTCCAGCTCATTGCAAGTCGCCCTCCCAACTCCAAAGAGCGTGCACTCGTCATGAAGTATCTCGACGACCCAGACCCCGCAGCCCTCACCGAATTCGCACTCACGCTGCTCAACTCCAACGCCTTCCTCTACGTGAACTAAAATGCCAGAACACATCCGCTACGCCCGTAACCGCCGCGACTTCCTCACCGATTGCTTCTGTGGGGTTGGCTCTCTCGGCTTCGCCTCTCTCATCGCTGCAGAACAAGCCCAGGCTGCTCGTTACAATCCCCTCGCCCCCAAGCCACCCCACTTCCCGGCCAAGGCGAAGGCGATGATATTCCTATTCCAGGCCGGCGGCCCGTCGCACCTTGAAACCTTCGACCCCAAGCCCCTGCTCAACAAGCTCCACGGCCAGAAGCGCCCTGCCGACTTCGGCAATGTCGAATATCAGAACGTCAACGAAAACTCCCGTATTCTAGGCACCAAACGCAGCTTCGCCCGTTACGGAAAATCCGGCCTCGAAGTCTCAGACCTGCTGCCCCATCAGGCCAAAATCGCCGACGACCTCTGCGTCATCCGCTCCATGCATGGCGACATGGTGGTGCACTCCGCAGCCCAATACCAACTCATGTCCGGGCGAGTGATTCCAGGCTTTCCCGCCATGGGTAGTTGGCTCGGCTACGGCCTTGGCACCGAATCAGAATCCCTACCCGCCTACGTCGTCATGCCAGATCCTAACGGCACCCCGGAAGCGGGCCAGCCGATGTACACCAACGGTTTCCTGCCTGCTGCATACCAGCCTGCTCTCTTCCGCTCCGGCAAGCGCCCCGTCCTCAATCTTGAAATCCCCAAAGGCGTCTCGCTCGATCGCCGGCGCAAAACGGTAGATTTCTTGCGCGCCCTCAACGAAGCCGGCATGACCGACCCCGAAGATCAGGAACTCGCTGCCCGCATCTCTGCCTACGACACGGCATTCAAGATGCAGACCGAAGCTCCTGAAGTCTTCGACTTGAGCAAAGAATCACAAGAGACCCTTGACCTCTATGGCGTAGGTAAACCCGAAACCGATGACTATGGCCGGCGTTGCCTTCTTGCCGCGCGCCTCGTTGAACGTGGTGTCCGCTTCATCTGCGTAGTAGCCGGAGGCGGTGGCGCAGAAACCGAGTGGGATGCCCACAGCGACATCGAGAAGAACCACCTCCGCATGGCCGCCCTTACAGATCAGCCAACGGCCGCCCTCGTAACAGACCTCAAGCGCCGCGGTCTTCTTGATTCCACCATTGTCCTCTGGGGCGGGGAATTCGGCCGCTCTCCAGAATCAGAACGCGGCTCCGGTCGAGACCACCACAACACCGGCTTCACCATGTGGGCTGCCGGCGGTGGCTTCAAAGGCGGCCTCGCCTACGGAGCTACCGACGACATCGGATTGAAGGCTACTGAAAACCCGGTCCACTTCCGGGACCTCCACGCTACCCTGCTTAACCAGCTCGGCCTCAGCCAGGACCAGCTCAGCTACCTCCACCAGGGCCGCCGGGAGCGCCTTACTGAAGTTCATGGCCGCATCATCAAAGAGATTCTGCGCTGAGGGCTTGCTGCCCGTCGTTCCCGTTGAAAAAGCAATTCAGCAATACCGCGCTAATCGAAGTAAGCAGAATGCCCGACTCCAGCAGCGGACGTAGTTCAGGATTCATTTGCTGGGTCCATCGCGGTGCTTCCTGTGGAATCATCCCGATCCCAATCGCGATCGCAACCACATAGAGGTTGTTTCGGTTCCCCTTGAAATCAACTCCCGATAGAATCCGGATTCCGCTCGCGAGAACCATTCCGAACATCACCAGGCCCGCGCCGCCCAGCACAAACAACGGTACCGCTTCCACCAGTGCTGCCATCTTCGGCAGCAGCCCCATCACCACCAGAATCAATCCGCCTGCAACACCCACCCACCGGCTTTTCACACCTGTCACACTTACCAACCCCACGTTCTGCGAGTAACTGGTGTAGGGAAACGAATTGAAAAGTCCGCCAATCAAGGTTCCCAGTCCATCGGCCCGTAAGCCCGCCGTCAACTCTTCCCGGCTGAGCGATTTTCCTGTGATTTCCGACAGAGCGAGAAACATCCCCGTCGATTCAATCATCACCACAACCATCACGAGTGTCATGCTTCCAATTAGTAGCGGGTCAAAGGTGGGGGGGCCAAAAGCAAAAGGTAGCACCAGGCCAAACCAGGGCGCCTGGCCTACCTGCTGAAAGCTCATTTTGCCCATCATCACTGCCAGCCCACACCCCATCAATGCCCCCAGAAAAACGGCAATATTGGCCCAAAAACCACTCAGATATCGAATGATCAGCAGAATCACCACCAGCACAAATATCGCTACCGCCAGTTGGTCCAGTGCTGCATAATTGGGGTTCTCCACCATCGGCACCACCGTTTGTCCCCCTGGCATCGCTTGTAGCTTTGTGATGTCTACTCGCTGTGCAATACTGGCTGGCCCACCCATGGCCCAGCCAATTCCCACCCGCATCAGGCTGATCCCAATCATTACGATGATGGTGCCTGTAACTAGTGGTGGGAAGAATCGTAACATCCGCCCCATCACCGGGGCGAGCAACATCGAAAGAACTCCCGCCCCGATCAAAGCCCCAAAGATTGCTCTTGCGCCCTCGGTTCCGCCCTGTACATTCGCCACTGCCACCATCGGCCCTACGGCCGCAAACGTAACGCCCATCATCACAGGCATTTTGATGCCGAAATATCGGGTCAACCCGAAGGATTGAATGAGTGTTACGATTCCGCAACAGAAGAGATCTGCCGAAATCAGCAGTGCAACCTGTTCTGCCGCCAACCCCAGCGCCCGGCCAACGATCAAAGGCACTGCTACTGCTCCTCCATACATCACCAACACATGTTGCAAGCCCAGCGCGCCCAGCCGGGGCAAACTCAACAGCTCGTCAACGGGATCAGTGGCTGGATTCATCCATTCATTCTCGTATGTCTAGCGCTGTTGTCCGCCGATTAATTGGCGAAGAGTTGGCTCCATTGCCTTTGCCCATCGCTCATATCCTGCAGCTGTCGGATGCAGATAATCGTTCATGATTTCTGGTGCGATACTGCCGTCGGCTTCGAGAAATACCTTGCCGATGTCCAGATAGGTCACACCGTACTTGCCATTGAGTCCGGCAATCAGTTCATTCACTGCCATCACTTTCGCTCTTGGCTCATCCGGCTTGGCGCCACGCGGGAAGATTCCAAGCAACAAAATTTTCGTCTCCGGCAGGCGCATGTGCAATTCGGCGCAGATGGCCTCGATTCCTGCTGCAATCTCCTCTTTGGTGTTGATCGCTGCATTGTTTGTCCCAATCATCACCACAACCACTTTCGGCTTGAGCCCGTCAATTTCGCCGTGCCGCAATCGCCACAGAACATTCTCCGTCCTGTCCCACCCGTAACCGAGATTCAGCGCTTTCCGCTGCCCGTAGTATTTGTCCCACACCTTAGGTCCGCGCAGTCGGGCATCAGTCGGCTCTCCTCCCCAAAAATGCGTGATTGAATCTCCAACAAAGAGTAAGTCCGGTTTTCTCAGCCGTCCCAGGTTGACAATTGCTTCATGCCGCTTCACCCAGTCATAGCTCTTCCAGTCACGATTCTGCGTTACTTCTACCAGCGTGGATGGAAGCTTTTGCGGGCCCACAATCAGTACAGAGCTTTGCTCCGCCCCATCAGCTGAGAATGCCTTGGCCCGCAGCACCCTCCCGAAAGGCACTGCAATCGGAGCCAGATAAACTCCAGCCGACTTGTCTGGATCCTTATCCTCGAACGTGTATCGGATTACCGCACCAGAGGTCTTCGTTTCAAGGCGTATGCTTCCGTCGGTCAGCAGACTGAACGTTGGCGTCGCCACCTCCGCATAAAGGCAACTGGAGAGAATCCCAATGAAAAGGCCAATTCGCATGCGACTATCCTAAACCAATCTGCACTCAAAAATCGGTCTGTGCTAAACCAATAGAACTGTGCAGAAGATCTCAGGAGTCAATGTCTAAGTCACCCATGCTGCCGGCATACCGCCGCGCACTGAAGTACGCCGCTCCCTATTGGCCTCGCTTTTTCTGGGTCTTCACTATTGGCGTGCTGGCCAGTTCCATCGGTTTACTACAGCCATATTTTTCGAAGCTTTTGATTGACGAGGCGCTGCTTAAGGCAGACTTTAACGCTTTACTCTGGATCAGCGGTGCGATGCTGGGGGCAACCATCGCTGGCTTTGCTTTAAACATACTCTCCAGCTACGTGTATGTCCGGGCTTCATCAGGCGTGCTCTTTGATATGCGTCTCGACCTCTACCGCCACCTCCAGCGGCTCTCGCCCCGCACTTGGTCGGCGATGAAGATGGGCGATGTTGTTTCACGGATCAACAACGACATCTCAGAGGTGCAGCGTGTCACCTCCGACAGCCTGATGGGCATCCTCACCAACGTCATCTTCTTTTTGGGCAGCGCTTTCATCATGGCCTCGCTCAACCGCAAGCTGATGCTGCTCAGCCTGATTGCCATTCCGCTTAGCCTCCTTGCGACACATTTCTTTCAGGAGAGGCTACAGACGCGTGTCCGCACCATGCGCGAGCGCAGCTCAGAAATTGGCAGTTTCCTGTTGGAAACTCTGCTTGGGGTTCGAGCCGTTGTTGCATCTCGCGCTCAACCGCGTGAGGAAGCGCGCTTCGCTCAAAAGAATGCTTCCTTCGTCGATGCCCTCCTTCAGATGCAAATCACATCTTTCATGGCCGGTGCCATTCCAGGCACGCTGGTAGCCATTGCCTCAGGCGGACTTTTCCTCTACGGCGGCAAGATGGTGATCGATGGTGAAATCACAACCGGCTCATTGGTTGCGATCATGGCCTATCACGCCCGGCTACTTTCCCCTGTGCAGAATCTCATGGGCCTGTACAGCTCAATGATGACCGGTGCCGTCTCGCTTGAGCGAGTCTATGAGCTTATCGATACCAAGCCCGAAATTACCGATTTGCCAGGTGCCGCTGATATTCCCCCAGGGCCAGGCGAGCTCGAATGCAAGAGCATCAGCTTCCGTCATGGAACCACGCAATTGTTCGACAATTTCTCATTGACGATTCCAGCGGGAACGATCTGCGCCGTACTTGGCCCAAGTGGTGTTGGCAAATCGACGTTGGGTGAATTGATTGGGCGCTATTACGACCCGGATTCAGGGGCGATTCATCTCGATGGTAGAGATCTCCGCGAACATACCGTCGCCAGCCTGCGCCACTCAATCATGCTCGTCGATCAAACGCCGTATCTTTTTCAAGTCACTGCGCGAGAAAACATTTCCTATGCCCGGCCAGAAGCTACACAGGCAGAAATTGAGGCCGCCGCAAAGGCTGCTGCCATTCACGATCGAATCCTGAGCCTTCCCGAGGGCTACGACACAATCCTTGCTGAACGGGGGCAAACTCTATCGGTTGGCGAACGGCAAAGAATCGCAATTGCTCGTGCATTGCTTGCCAACCCGTCTGTGTTGATCCTCGATGAACCCACGTCGTCACTGGACGAAGCCAACGAAACTGCTATTGCAAATACGCTTGCTCAGGCCCTTCGCGGACGCACTGCAATCCTGATCACTCATCGTGCGGGCCTTGCACGCATCGCCCATCAAATTGTAGATCTGGGGCATCTAGCGCACGGCAACGATAATTCGCAGACCCCTTCTGCGCCGCATCCCCGCGCGATAGACTCACGGTCATGACGGCAAGCATCAACGGCAAATCCCACACCTTCGATACGGCTCCAGACCGGCCTCTCCTTGAAGTTCTCCGCGAAGACCTTCACCTCACCGGCACCAAGTACGGCTGTGGCGAAGGCCAATGCCGCGCCTGCACTGTCCTCCTCGACGGCAAGCCCGTTACTTCCTGCCTCACTCCAGCCCGTCTCGCCGAAGGCAAGCAAGTCACCACCATCGAAGGCCTCGCTAGCAACGGCCGCCTCCATCGAGTCCAGCAGGCCTTCCTCGATGCCGAAGCTATGCAGTGTGGCTACTGCGTTCCCGGCATGATTCTCCGAACGGTCGTCCTGCTCGAATCCACACCCAAGCCCACCGAGGCTCAAATTACTGATGCACTCAACGGCAATCTCTGTCGCTGCTGCGGCTACATCCGCATCCTCGCTGCCGTCCGTCTTGCCGCCCAACGGGAAGGAGAAAGCTCCAATGCCGCATGAACCAGAACGCTACGAACTCATCGAAGCCCCCATCTACGAATTCCAAACCAACCGCCGCCAGTTTTTCGAAGCCGCCGGCTTCATCATCCTCCTCGGCTCTGGTTCTCTCCTCGACGCCCAAACTGCATCAAAACCACAAGCCCGCCTGAGCATAGCCCCAGACGGCACTGTCACTGTTTATTCCGGTAAAGTCGACATGGGCCAGGGGGCTGCTACAGA
>CANGVB010000202.1 GCA_947456995.1 Bryobacteraceae bacterium
GTGCTGTCAAACAAGTCAATGTGATTCTTGCAGGAGCGAAAGAGCAACTCACCACTACGCTTCTCCAAATTGAAGATGTTTCGAGGTCAGCCAATCTGATGATCAAAGGGGCGACCCCCAAGGTACAGAGCATCCTCGTATCTGCCGACAGGATTAGCGCCAATCTAGGCGAGATTCTTGATGGAGTAGAACAGGGTGAAGGCGCGGTTGGAGCTCTGTTCAAAGACCAGGAAATGCAGGCCAGTGTGAAGCGCAGCGTTAAAAAGGCCGAAAACGTTGTCGATCAAATCGGCGAAAGCGCTTCTGGGGCAAGGAAGATTGTAGACCGGGTGGAAGCAAGCGATATTGTGCCCGAAGTAGAGAAGACGGTGAAGAATCTGCAGCAGATTACTGTGCAGTTGAAGGCGGCAGTTGAGAAGTTTCAAGGCTCGCCTGGAGAAGGTGGCGTAAGTGAAACACTGCAGCGGACGCTGGCCGGAGCGAACGAGGCCATGTCAGACCTCTCGGACAACACTGAGGCGCTGAAGCACAACTTCTTTTTTCGCGGATTCTTTAAGAGACGTGGCTTCTACGATCTTGGTGCACTGACAACTGCGGAGTATAAGAAAGCCGGATTCGCCAAAGGATTCAAGAAGTACCGGGTTTGGATAGACAGCGCAGACCTTTATGTAGTGGGAGTGGATGGCAGCGAAACTCTGAGTGCAAACGGCAAGCTGATGCTGGACAAGGCCATGACAGAGGCTCTTCGCTTTCCACGCAACGGTCCGCTGATGATTGAGGGATTCCCTGGTGCAGGAAGCAGTTCTCAGCAGTATCTACAAGCGCGGCAACGGGCAATGCAGGTGGAGCGATATCTCATTGCGCGATTCAAATTGCGCCCAGCCTATGTCGGTGTGGTCTCCATGAGTGCAGAGGCTCAGCCTGGATTAGTTGGAAGTCTGAAGGAAGGCGTGGGGATTGTCTCTTTCTACAAATAGGGCAAAGTCTAGCTCCATCGCCAATCTCGGATTTCCGGCATATCCTGACCGTTCTTGTTGATGTAGCTTTTGTGCTCGATCAACTTGTCGTGGAGTTCCCTTTTCAATTGCTGGCCGGCCTCGCCCGTTTGCGGAAGGCGATCGATTGTGTCCATCACCAAGTGAAATCGATCAAGATCGTTGAGCACTGTCATGTCGAAGGGTGTCGTGATTGTGCCCTCTTCTTTGTAGCCACGCACGTGGATGTTTTTGTGATTGGTGCGACGGTAGGTGAGCTGGTGCACCAAACGGGGATATGCATGAAAGGCAAAGATGACCGGCTTGTCGGTGGTGAAGAGCGCGTCAAAGCCAGAATCGCTGAGGCCGTGGGGATGCTCGGATGGCGGCTGAAGCTTCATGAGATCCACGACGTTCACCACCCGAATCTTGAGGCTGGGCAAATGTTTACGCATGATCGAGACGGCTGCGAGTGTCTCCAGGGTTGGCACGTCTCCGCAGCAGGCCATTACAACGTCAGGACTCGATGACTGATCGTTGCTGGCCCATTGCCAAACACCGATGCCTGCAGCGCAATGTTCAACGGCGGCATCCATCGTGAGCCACTGAGGGGCTGGGTGTTTACCGGCGATGACAACGTTGACGTAGTGACGGCTGCGCAGGCAGTGATCCATCACCGAGAGCAGGCAATTCGCGTCTGGCGGCAAGTAGACACGAACAATCTCTGCCTTCTTGTCTACGACAAGGCCGATGAAGCCGGGATCCTGATGCGTGAAGCCGTTGTGATCCTGCCGCCAGACGTGCGAAGTGAGCAGATAGTTCAGAGAAGCAATCTTTGCCCGCCAGGGAATGTGAGCTGAAACTTTCAACCATTTTGCATGTTGATTGAACATGGAATCGATGATGTGGGTGAACGCCTCATAGCAATTGAACAAGCCATGACGGCCGGTGAGCAAGTAACCTTCGAGCCATCCTTCGCATTGATGTTCGCTCAGCATTTCCATCACGCGGCCGGCTGGGGCCAGAAACTCATCGTTGGCTCGCACTTCAGCATCCCACTGCCGGTTTGTAACTTCAAAGAGGGCCTCGAGTCCATTTGAGAGGGTTTCATCGGGGCCAAAGACTCTGAAGTTCTTTTGTGAACCATTCTGCTTCACCACGTCCCGCAAGAATCGCCCGAGGACGTGCGTGTCGCCTTTGCCTTGAAGCCCCGGTGAGGGCACATCGACAGCGTAAGCGCGGTAATCGGGCAGGGCCAGATCCTGCAGGAGTTTGCCTCCGTTGGCATGAGGGTTGGAGCCCATGCGTCGAGTGCCCGAGGGTGCGAGCTCAGCCAGTTCTGCAAGCAAGCGGCCCTGCGGATCGAAGAGTTCTTCGGGACGGTAACTCCTCAGCCAATCCTCCAAAAGCTGGAGGTGGCCGGGATGGGTGGCAGGATCTGAAATCGGGATCTGGTGTGAGCGGAAGGTACCTTCAATTTGGACGCCATCCACTTGTTTCGGGCCAGTCCAGCCTTTGGGGGAATTGAGAATGATCATCGGCCAGCGTGGCCTGACAGCTTTGCCATTGAGTCGTGCCTGAGTCTGGATGGTTTGTATCTCTTGTACGGCCTGGTCAAGAGCGGTGGCCATAGCTTCGTGCATCAGTGTTGGGTCATTGCCTTCGACGAAGTAGGGTGTCCAGCCGTAGCCGCGAAAGAGCTGCTCCAGTTCCTCGCGCGTGATGCGGGCCAGAATCGTAGGGTTGGCAATCTTATAGCCATTGAGGTGGAGTATCGGCAAGACTGCACCATCGGTAGCAGGATCGAGAAACTTGTTGGAATGCCAGGCGGTGGCGAGGGGACCGGTTTCTGCTTCGCCATCGCCGACTACGCAGGCGACGATCAGATTGGGGTTGTCGAAAGCGGCTCCGAAGGCATGGCTGAGGGAATAACCCAATTCACCCCCTTCGTGAATCGACCCGGGGCACTCGGGTGAGGAGTGACTGGGAATTCCGCCGGGGAAGGAGAATTGCAGGAAGAGCTTTTGGAGGCCTGCTTCGTCCTGGCTGATTGCGGGATAGACTTCGCTGTAGGTGCCTTCAAGGTAAGTGTTCGCTACAAGCGCCGGGCCACCGTGGCCTGGGCCGGAGATGTAGATCATGTCGAGATCGAAGTTCCGGATTGCGCGGTTGAGGTGCGCATAGATAAAGTTCTGGCCTGGTGTTGTACCCCAATGGCCGAGGAGCATGTGTTTCACGTCGGCAAGCGTCAGCGGGCGTTTGAGCAGAGGATTGTCATAAAGATAAAGCTGACCCACTGACAGATAGTTGGCTGCGCGCCAATATGCGTCGATCTTGTGGAGCATTTCTTGGGTCAGGGTTGGTGCTGTGTTCATGTTATTGTTTCGCTGCTGGTTTCCGAATGTGACGTATTGTCTTAATGCCTTCAAGCACTAGTAGGGGAATCGTGCCCAGTGCCATCAGGCGAAGACAGTTGGAGAAGGCCATGGGTGGGATGCCCAGGAAGCCTCCCAGAATTGCGTTGTGCTGGCTCCATACCTGCAGCCCAATGGAGAAGATCACCACGGCCACAAGGTTCAGGTTGGAGAACAGAGGGATCAGCCAAATTGGCTTTGTCTCGCTGCGGGCACCGAATGAGCGGAAGAGCTCGGCGAAGACGAGCACGGCGAATGCATTGCCTCGGGCAGATGCGAGGCTTTCTGTTTTCACACTGTAGTGAAAGACCGCGAATGCAACGGCTGCGGTGAGGAGGCCGGTTATTAGCATCGTCTGGAGGAATCTGGGGTTTGTGATGCGTTCAGACCTGAGGCGCGGCTTACGCTGCATGACATCGGGATCGACAGCATCTGTGGCCAGGGCTAGCGCGGGCAATCCGTCGGTGACCAGATTGATCCAAAGAAGATGAATGGGAAGCAGTGGAGCCGGATAGCCAATCGCGACGCAGCCGGCCATCAGAAGCAGTTCACCGGTGTTGCCAGCCAACATGTACTGCAGTGTTTTGCGGATGTTGCTGTAGATACCCCGGCCTTCCTCTACGGCTGCAACTATGGTTGTAAAGTTGTCGTTGGTGAGGATCAGATCGGCGGCCTGTTTGGTGACTTCTGTTCCGGCTTTGCCCATGGCAATTCCAATGTCTGCGCCCTGGATTGCCGGTGCATCGTTGACGCCGTCACCCGTCATGGCAACGACGGCACCGTTGGCCTGTAGAGCTTTGACGATGCGCAGCTTGTGTTCGGCTGTCACACGGGCATAAACAGCGATTTCAGGTGCACGCTGTTCGAGTTGTTGCGGAGACATTTTGTCGAGCTCGATGCCGGTAAGAGCGGCGCTGCCAGACTGAATGCCGAGTTCACGCGCGATTGAGACTGCCGTTGCAGGATGATCGCCAGTAATCATGACCACGCGAATCCTGGCATCGACGCACAGCGCAATCGCACTTTTGCACTCTGGGCGTGGAGGATCATACATACCGGTCAAGCCAACAAAAACCAGGTTGCTCTCGAAGACGGGTGCGTCGAGAGGCTTTGGTGAAGGGTCCGGGTGATCACCGTATGCTGAGGCGATTACGCGCAGTGCCTGGCTGGCCATCATCGAGGTCTCCTCAAGAATGCTTTTACGGTCTTGTGTGGTTAAGGGACGCAGACTGGATCCGGTGAAAATGTGAGTGCACAAGTTGAGGACAACGCCGGGGGCACCATTGAGGAAGGTTCGGAGGTTTCCGTCCGGCATCCGGCGAATGATGGCGCTGCGCTTGCGCTCTGAGTCGAAGGGGATTTCTTCGATCTTTGGGAAGTCTGTTTCGATCTGTTGGCGATCCAAACCCGTCTTGGCGCCTGCAGTGAGGAGTGCTCCTTCGGTTGGATCTCCGACGGTTCTCCACTGGCCGCCTTCCTGATTGAGGTGAGCACTATTGCAGCCGAGCAGGATCTTTGCCAGTTCTTGCAGGGCTAATAAATGAGGCCCTTGTGCCTTTTGGCCTTGCCACTGAATTTCGCCTTCAGGCCCGTAGCCCTCGCCGCTTACCTGATAGGTAAGACCTCCAACGTAGAGCGAGCGCACAGTCATCTCCCCCACCGTTAAAGTGCCAGTTTTGTCAGTGCAGATCACACCGGTTGAGCCTAGTGTTTCTACTGCTGCCAGTTTGCGCACCAGAGCACCGCGACGAGCCAGGCGAACGACGCCAACCGATAGCGCGACGGTGACCAGTGCAGGCAAGCCTTCTGGAATGGCGGCTACGGCAAGGCTGATCGAGGTGAGGAAAAGATCAAGGATCCCGATTCCACGCAGCCAGCCGAGGCCAAAAAGCAGCGCTACGATTGCGAGCGCAGCCCAAAGCAAGACTTGACCCAAAGCGTCGAGGCGACGCTGTAGTGGAGTGCCTTTGTCGTCGGCTGCGGTGTTGATCAGTTGCGCAATCTTGCCAAGTTCGGTGTTCATGGCCGTTGCGAAGACAACAGCGGTGCCGCGTCCGGCGGAAACGCTGGTGCCAAGGAATACAAGATTGCTTCGCTCGCCGAGGGGAGTGTCGCCTTGATCGAGCGTGTCTGGATTTTTTGCAACCGCATCGGATTCGCCTGTTAGCGCGGCTTCCGTACAACGTAGCGAAAAGGCCTCAAGAATACGGGCATCGGCACCTATCAGGTCGCCCGCTTCGAGTGAAAGAATATCGCCTAAGACAATTTCGGCGGCAGGAATGGAAACCAGTTCGCCATCGCGCTTTACGGTGGCCTTGGGGGCTGTCATTGTCTTCAGCTCGGCAATGGATTGCTCGGCCCGGAACTCCTGATAAAAGCCGATGGCCGCGTTGAGAGCAACGATGGCCAGAATCGCGATTGCGTCCATCCACTGGCCGAGGAAGCCGGATACAGAGCCTGCAGCGATCAGAACCCAGATGATTACGCTTTGAAACTGTGTGGCCAGCAGATGGAGTGCACTGATTTGCTGGCCTTGTTTCAGTTCGTTAGGCCCATTTTGATTCAGACGCTGTGCAGCTTCTATGCTGGTTAGCCCTGCTTTTGAAGAATGCAAAGCAATCAGTACGTCATCACTGCACCGGCTGTGCCAGGACTGCTCTTTCATGTCCTTGGGCGGTCCAGCAGTTGGAAGGCCTGTTTGGCCAGCACCAGCTCTTCGTTGGTTGCAATCACGTATACCGGAACCACACTTCTCTTGGTTGAGATGACCGCTGCGCCTCTGGAATTGCGCCGCTTGTCGAGGCTGATGCCCAGAAACTCCAATCCCTCACAGATGCGAGCCCGAATGACAGGCGAGTTTTCCCCAACGCCGCCAGAGAAGACGAGGGCATCGAGGCCACTGAGTGCTGCAGCGAAGGAGCCAATCCACTTCCTGGCCTGGTAACAAAAGAGGGCGATCGCTTCGGCTGCGCGTGGATCGGTAGCTTCCCTTGCCAGTAAGTCCCGCATGTCAGCACTTGTCCCAGAAACCCCCAATAGACCTGATTCATGGTTCACCATTTGCGCAAAGCGCCCGGCGGTCATAGACTCTTTGCGGCTGAGATAGCCGATCAAACCCGGGTCTATGTCTCCTGTGCGCGTGCCCATCACCAAGCCAGCGGCCGGGGTCAGGCCCATGCTTGTATCAATGCTCTTGCCGTTGCGGACGGCGGCGAGACTGGCGCCGTTGCCGAGGTGGGCGAGGATCACACGGCCCCTTGCCGCCACGGGGTTAAGGTCTCGCAAGGCTGCTATGAGGTAGGTGTAAGAAAGACCATGAAAGCCATAGCGCTCCACTCCGTCTACTGCGTATCGACGTGGGATCGGCAGCATCCTGGCAACTGCTGGCATTGTGCGA
>CANGVB010000203.1 GCA_947456995.1 Bryobacteraceae bacterium
GCATCCCCGGGAGGCTCAGGATTGGCGTGTGTTCCAGGCCATCGTAGAGAATGTGCTCATAGATCTCGTCAGTGATCGCGATGGCATCGAATTCCTGACAGAGGCCGGCGATGAAACCAAGTTCTTCGCGGCTAAAGACACGGCCCGTCGGATTATTGGGCGTGTTGATGATGATGGCCTTGGTCTTGGAATTGAAAGCGCGCCGCAGCTCATCCGGGTCGAAGGTCCAGTGTGGTGCGTGCAGGGTAACCAGGCGGCGAGTGGCCCCGCAGATCTGCGTGTCGGGGAAATAGTTTTCGTAGAAGGGCTCAAATACGATTACTTCGTCGCCAGGATTGGTAGTGGCAAGAAGCGTGGCAATCATGGCCTCGGTGGAGCCACAGGTGACAGTGATTTCAGTCTCGGGGTCGAAGCTGAGCCCATATGTACTTTGATACTTGCGGGCAATGGCGTCGCGAAAGGGCTTCAGGCCCCAGGTGATTGGGTACTGGTTGATGTCAGCATTGATGGCGTCGATAGCGGCCTGCTTGATACTGGCCGGAGCGGGAAAGTCTGGAAAGCCCTGAGCAAGGTTTACAGCGCCGTATTTGTTCGCCAGTCGCGACATTTCGCGAATCACGCTTTCAACAAAATGTTCGGTGCGGTCTGAGGCGAAGCGGGGACGCCGCTCGAAACTATTGTTTGCCTGTACGCCGCTGCGCGGGGTTAGAATCGCCATCTCCCGATGGTAAACCGGGAGCGGGCAAAATGGCGGCATCATTGCCATAGAGACGGCGATAGATTCCCGCATTCCGCATCACGCTCTGCACATAACCGCGCGTTTCGTTGAACGGAATCGACTCGACAAATTCGGCCGGGTCTTTGTATTCTCCACGCTGCAACCATTGCGTCACGCGGCCTTTGCCGGCGTTGTAGCTCGCCAGAGCCTGCTCGAGGCTGCCACCCAGGCTATTCATCAAACTGCGCAAATAGTAACTGCCCATCTGCAAATTCACAGTTGGCTCAAAAAGCATCGATGGGGTAAAGCCCTTGATGCCAAGCCGGCGGGCCAGTTCGCGACCGGTTGCAGGCATAATCTGCGCGAGGCCATGCGCGTTTGAGCGAGAGATCACCTTTGCGCTGAATTCGCTCTCCTGCCGGATGAGCCCGGCCAACAAGTATGGGTCGAGTTCGTTCTTGAAAGAGTAGGTCAAGAGCGGATCTTTGTAGGGCATCGGGTAGGCGAGCTTCCAGAGCGGAAGTGTTGCCGCGTTGATCGGAAGATTCAGGTAAGCCGGGAAGATGCTCTTCATATAGCGGATTCCCTGATCGGGAGCGCCGCGGCGATTGGCCATTCGGGCGGCGGCCATTGCGAGCAAATGCGCCTGCTCAGTGCCCTTGGCATCATTACGCAACTCAAGCTCGGCGAAATCATAAAGGGCCCCGCGAGCCAGAAGATCTGCCCGGTTCATGCGCCGTTTGGTGGCGGCATTCGCTTCAAAATTCAGATGGACAGATTCGAGCGGAAACTTAAGCTCCTTAAGCATCGAGTCGATCGCAGACGATGGAGTCTGCGTCTGAAGTCCGCCTTGAAGAATCCGCTCGCGGCATAGCTCGGCGTAGAAATGATTCGGAAAGCTTTCGGTGGCCCGGCGATAGTAGCTCTTGGCTGCCGCCTTGTCGCGGCGCGCTTCTGCCGAGCGTCCTAGAAAGTAGAGCGCAGCCGAGGCGTGTTCCCCGTCCGGTTCTGCTCGCAATACACTTTCAAGCTTCTTCTCAGCACCCGGTCGCTGCAGAATGTAGTTCTGAACAGCTACCTTCCAGTCACAATCGCGCCCCTCGGGCCGATTGGAAAAGTCCACGGCACAAGCTTCGTATAGAGGCAAACTCTTGGTGTGGTCGCCCATCACCCAATACTGGCTGGCTGCGTTGGCAAGCGCCTCCAGGCGAAAACTGGACTTCGGATGTTTTTCACTCAACTCGCGCATGGCTACCGACATCGAGTCGTAAGCCTTCGCCCGGCGTGCCGCGAGTAATGCGTAGAAGAGGCGTTCGGCATCGGCTGCCGGATCCTTCACTTCAGTTGCGCTGAGCTTCGCGTAGGCTGTAGCAGTGCGCAACCGGTAATCACAAACACCAATTCGCACTTTTGCCTGATCGAGCGAAGCGCCCTCGAGCCTTGGCAGCAGTGCCACAAATTCTGCGCGGGCCGAGCCTGCATCGCCTTGATCGAGAAGACGATTGGCGCGCTCCAGCCTCTCGGTTGAACTCAGATCTGCAAGTGCGAGAAACTTGACGCTTTCCTGCGCTTCAGGCGACTTCGGCCATTGGCAAAGAACCGTCGAAAACCAGCGCCGTGCGGCTTGAGGCTGGTTCTTTCGCTGCGATGAAACTCCAGAGTAGTGGGCAAATTGCGCTGGCGTCAGTTGCTTTTGAAAGCGAGCAAGCAGCGCGTCCATTCGTGCAATTTCGCCAAGCTCTGCTGCGCTCTTGAGGCCAAGCAGGGCAGCCCGGCCATGCAGCGGACTTTCCCCAATCTGCAGCACTCGCTCTGCGTCAGCCAGTGCCGCGCTGAAGTCTTTAGCCGTGAACTCCGTGGAAGCCACCATCCAATCGACATAATCTGAAATTTCTGGAAGCAGCGGCCGGGCGGCGCGAAGCTTGTCGATCGCGCTGGTGTCGCCATTAAACAAAAGCAGCCGGGCCAGTGCCCCTTCAGCATCTTTGGGATGCTTCAGCAGGAACTGCTCCACGGCTGCTCTGTTTGCCGGTATCGGCTTGTCTCGAAAACTGCGGGCCAAAGGCTCAAGCGTCTGGGCATATAGCCCAAAGCTCAAGGCCAAAAGAATCGCCGCAGGTCTCATCCATTTAGTGGTGGACGAGCGGACCAGGATAGTCTGGTCCCATAAGTTGCGGGTTATGGATGGCGAGGGTCTCGACCAGCTCTCCATGTAGATCGTCTCTCATGTGCTGCTGCCCATCGAGGAACTGTGACAGGTAGCGCTCACGAGCCTCATCGATTTCGCCCTTCAGACGAAGATAGATATTGGAATCGCGACGGCCCGACTTTACCGCATCGTCCTTGTAGAGGCGCATCTCAGCAACCTGCACACGGGCAAAGCGCTGGGCACGCATATGAAGTTCACGCTCTTCCTGGGACAAGTCATCCCAATTGAAGCTGCGCTCTGGCACTACAGCCACGGCTGGAGCACCCTCTCCATTGACGGCAAAGGCGCCTACCGGAACCGGAACCTGCACGAAGGGATCGAGCGGCACGCCTTCAATCCCGACCGGGTTGATCGCACTGGCAATATTCACCAGGCTCGAAGCTTGAACCGCACGAGCAGCCCGGATACCGAGCAGGGTGAGGCCGGCGGAGGTAACCAAAGTTTCGACAGCACCAACTTCGAGCGGCTGATCATTCGGCTCAAGATAAAGCAGAGCGGCAACGGTGTCTTGTACCAGCACGGGGAAGATAAAGCACTTGCCAGGGGTGGCATCCGGCCGAAGGCTCATCACATAGGGCGAGACTTCAGAATCGCTACGAACAGCAACAACAACATCCTTCGATTCGAGCGAATTGTAGAATGCCGCGGCTTCTTCGAATTCCAGATCAAAGCCGGTTTCAAGTTCTCCAGACATGCCGCGCACGCCTTCGAGACTAAAGCGATCTTTGGTTACCAGGAAGAGCGCGCTTAGCGCACAATAAGGCTGTACCGCATCGAGGAAGGCTTCCTTCCACTGCACACCATCGTTGGCACGACGGAATACACGCAGGGCCTGGCTCAACTGGAGACCAAGTTCGCGGCGAGCAGCGTCGCGCGTTTTCTCTGCCGTCTCTACGCGAACCTCTTCACGGGCCTGATCCACCATCGGAAGGAATTCTTCTTCCCAGGCGCTGCGCTCTAGCGCAACACGGGCGGGCACTTCTTCAGCAAGGCGGAGCGATACGCTTTCCTGCACTCGCTCGGGCAGGATCTCATTCAAGCGCTCTTGCACTCCACTTTCAATTCTGTCTGGAAGCACCTGAGCAAGCCGAAGCGCTACTTCGTCTTCGAGGCGCGCAGCAACCTGTACTTCCAGCTCCTGCTGGACAGCCTGCTCAATTCGCGCCGGCATCTCGGCTTCGAGACGCTCAGAAAGCTTGGCTTCCAGGGCCTCGTTTACCCGTTGATCAAACTCTTCATTCAGCGATTGAGCCTTGTGTTCTTCAAGGCGGGTTTGCCATTCGCCATCGAGGCGAGCCAGTACTTCTTGCTCAACTCGTTCGGTGAGGTAAACCTCATTCGCTGCAGTCAAATCTTCTTTGAGGCTGGCAAATCGCATCTGGACGACACGCGCGATGTGATCACGCCATCCCGTCTCCAGCGTCTCGTGGACACGATCCACGTGCAGCTTCCAGGCTGCTTCAAATTGTTCACCAGCAAGCCGCTGGGTTTCGTCAAAAAGGGAGTTCCATTCCGCCATTGCAATTCCTTCTTTACTTCCATCGCCAGAATTAGAGAATCCCGGAATGAGGTGAAAACCTTAGATCGATCTAGGTAAGGTACGAAGAGCCGGGTTATGTATTGCCCGGAAAACCTATTCCTTGTTCTGTTTCTCTAGAAATGTCTTAAGGCGATAGCTACGGCTGGGGTGCCGCAACTTGCGCAAAGCCTTGGCTTCAATCTGTCGAATTCGCTCGCGTGTGACAGCAAAATACTGCCCTACTTCCTCAAGCGTATGTTCGCTGCCATCCTGAAGGCCAAAACGCATCTTTACGATCTTCTCTTCGCGAGGGCTCAAAGTCTTCAATACTTCCGCCGTCTGCTCGCGCAGATTCAAATTGATCACCGCATCCGAAGGCGATCCAATTCGCTTGTCCACCAAAAAATCGCCGAGGTGAGACTCGTCCTCTTCGCCCACCGGGGTCTCCAGTGAAATCGGCTCCTGGGCAATCCGCATCACTTTGCGCACCTTGTGCAGCGGCAACTCGAGACGCTTGGCCAGCTCTTCAGTAGTTGGCTCGCGGCCAAACTCCTGTTGCATCGCGCGCTGCGTGCGAATCAGTTTATTGATCGTTTCGATCATGTGCACCGGCACACGAATCGTACGGGCCTGATCGGCAATCGCGCGCGTAATAGCCTGCCT
Source organism: Bryobacteraceae bacterium (assembly GCA_947456995.1). Taxonomy (GTDB): domain Bacteria; phylum Acidobacteriota; class Terriglobia; order Bryobacterales; family Bryobacteraceae; genus Bryobacter. The sequence goes on from CANGVB010000203.1 coordinate 5,110, forward strand.
TACCCACCAGGTGGCATAAGTCGAAAACTTGAATCCGCGCCGGTGGTCAAACTTCTCCACCGCTCGCATCAATCCGATATTGCCTTCCTGAATCAGGTCGAGAAACTGCAAGCCACGATTGGTATAGCGCTTGGCAATCGAAACCACCAATCTCAAATTGGCCTCAATCAACTGCTTCTTGGCAACCAGCGCTTCCCCTTCGCTTCGCTCGACGATCTGCAATGTGCGCTTCAGGTCGGTTGCCGTCGCACCAGAGTCTTCTTCGATCTGCTGGATTCTGCCAGTGAGAACTTTCAGATCCTTACGGAAATCCCCCTTGAGACTTCCTTCTTCCATCCGTCGCTGCGTGCGCGAAACTTCCCACTCGAGAGACTTCAACTGGTCCACTGCCTTACGAAGGCGCGTAACCAAACGGTTCAACAGCCAGGAACTCAGGCTGTGCTTGCGGATCTCGCGAGAGGCCTCAATAATCGTACGAGCCAGGAAGAACCGAAGCTTTCGATGCTCCTTTGGCTTCAGCACGCGTGAAATCGAACTCAATTTTTGCCGGGTCTGCTGCGCGCGGCGGGCAAGTGCCGCAACCGATTCGATGCCCAGCATGAAGGCTTCTTCTTCGGGACGAATCAGATCTTCTTCGATTTCCTCAATCTCTTCTTCGGTGATATCCCGCTCTGGCCCTGCACCGTCGTTCAGGCTCAAGAGGTCATATATCGAAATCTCACCCTGTTCCAGATCATTCCGCATCTGAACCAGCTCGTTCACTACCAGCGGAGATCGCGACAGAACTTTGAGTACAGCTTTCTGGCCACGCTCAATCTTGCGAGCAAGTGAAATTTCCCCTTCGCGGGTTAACAGGGCAACGGTGCCCATTTCGCGCAGGTACATGCGAACAGGGTCGTTGGTCTTCTCGATTAACTCAAGCGAGTCTTCTTCGTCAGCCCCTGCTTCTGCGGCTTCTGCACCAACTTCGTCGAGAGACGCGTCTTCAATATCGCCATCCCGCTCAACAAAAGGTTCCACCTCGGCGAGCGACTCCATCTCGTCGATGCGGCGAATGACCTGTTCAGCCACTCCCTCGCTCATTTGGTCGCCGGTGCTAAATTCCTCATCCATGATTGCTTCCCTGAAAAGTAGTTGAGTTAGCAGTGACGCTAGACGAAACTTCCTTGTTTCGACACTCTAGCAAAAATTACGCACCACCAACACCATGCCTTCGCTAGTGATTTACTTGCGGGTCCTTTCTAGCTTTCGTTCTAACTCCATCAATCGCATCGCTTCATTCAAATCTCCGCGAAGTTCCGCATCGCGAACCTGCTGACGCAGTGCCTTGCGCTGCTGCTCCCGCGTGTCGTGGGCCAGCTTTTCAAGGCAGGCTTTCAATTGCGCGACAGGATCGTCATGAGTTCTTTCTACATCCTCCGTATCGGAAGAAAAAAGCGCAGCCAATAGGTTGGCATCTGCTTCGCTTAACTTCGACTGCAGCGTGTGGAAGTCCAGCTTGCCATCCGCTTCCAGCATTTGTAGTGCGGCTTCAAGGATCTTATAACTCTGTAAAGAGGCCAGCCCCTCAAGGCCAAGGATCGTGTTGCAATAACCTGCAACTACATCGGGGTGATGAAGAATCAAACGGATCAGAACTCTTTCGAGATCAGGCAAGTGACGATCCGGC
>CANGVB010000204.1 GCA_947456995.1 Bryobacteraceae bacterium
CCGCCTGTCAAAGGAAACCGGTGCCGGCGCCTTCGAAGTCACCAAAAAGCTATCGATCGATCAGATCTTCGCCGCCATCGAGCAAGAGCTCAGAAGCCAGTACAGCATCGGCTACGTCTCAGACATCCCCGTCGGCTACCCAGCCTTCCGCAAGATCCAGCTCACCACAAAACAAAAGGGCCTCACTGTCCAAACCCGCGACGGCTATTGGCCCAAGCGCCCCTAGCTCCGCTATTTTCGATGCTTTCTGAAGAGTGATGTAAATTTGAGGTCTTTAGCCAAATGAGGGCTCGTGGAGAATCCGGGTCAAAGCGTGAAACTGCCAGTCCAGCACTTCTTGGTCCAGAGTTCAAAAACGCATCATGTCAAGCGGAGAGAGATATCGTCAGGAATCTCAACAGTCAGGTTCACGGCTAACCCTCTTCTTCTCTCCCCACAATACAGAACTAGCGCCATGCTGTCACTGTGGCTCCTTTACCGGTCCAGCAACAAATCGAACCACGGCAGCGAAACGCCAGCGAATTATTACGTCTCGCGATACTCCCTGCCACCGTCTTGGCCTGGGCTATCTGATAGCCTGAAATTTGGATAACACCCATAGCCCCGTAGCAAAATCTCCATGCCCGCTCTGCCAACGGCTGGAAGCTACAGTTGCCTCCCAGCGCTCGCGCACCGGCGACCCTCTCACTACCCTCAGCTGCAATCATTGCGGCCTCTTCAGGAATGATCCGCTGCCCACCTCTGAAGAACTCCGCCGCTTCCACGAAGTCGAGTACCGCGAAAGCTACAAAGGAATTCGCACCCCCAAGCCCCGCAACGTCTATCGCTCCGCGCGGCTGGCCATGGATCGATTGCAACGGCTCACCCGGCGTTTGCCTCAGGCGTCGAAAATTCTCGACGTCGGCTCCGGTTCTGGAGAGTGGCTCGCCGTCCTGAAGCAAGCCGGACATCGGGTCTGTGGCGTTGAGCCCGATCCCTTCTATGGAGAATTCGCCAGACAGCGCTATGCTGTCCAGGTTGAAACCAAGGGCATCCTCGACCTCGCCCGTCCGGAAAACCCCTTCGACGTGATAACCCTCTTTCACGTCCTCGAACATCTGCCAGACCCTCTGGCAGCCCTGCAAAATTTTCGCGACTGGCTTCCCCCGGGTGGCCTCCTGATCATCGAAGTACCCAACACAAACTCCGTCCACCAGAACCCTGCCGGCCGCTTTCACCCGGCTCACGTCATTGGCTTCACAAAAGAGAGTCTGCAATTTGCCGGAGCAGCCGGAGGCTGGGAGCAACTTGAAATCTCCCTCGACGGCTACGAACGAAATCTATTGGCCGTCTTCCGCAAACCCCTCGCAGACGCCCCTCTGCCAGCAGCCAGTCCAGCCAAGGCTGAACCTCTACTCACCACCCCGGCCACAGTAGCCCGTTACTACTTTCAGCTTTCCACCTACACCCGCTTTTTTGCCCGCATGGTGCAATTCGCCCGGGAGTGGCTAGCCCTGCGCTTACCCGGACAATCTCTTCCAGCTCTCGATCAGCCAAACCGGTCCTGATCGGCTTAGGGCTTCTCGCCGGGCTTGATCCGCCGAAACCCACCCGGCTTGCTTTCCTCGGCAGTCGGTTTGGCTTCTTCTTTCACCGGTACCGCAGCCGACTTCACTTCAGCAGTCTTTGCTGGCACCACAACAGTCTCCGCTTCTTTCTCAACCGGCGCAGGCGCACTGCCCACTCGGCGGAATCCACCAGACCCGCTCCCCGGCTCATCCACTGCTACCCGCCGCTTCGGCTTCGGCGCATCCTGCACCGAATCATCCGTCTGGGCCGGCGTCCGGTCAAACACGCCGTCATTCGTACCCGGGTTCCTGCGGGTCACAGTCGGCGTATCGTCGCTGCTCGTGCTGGGCCCGCTGGTGGTGCTGCCTTCCGAAACTACATACGACGGCCGGTAGCGCAGCTCAGCATTCTGATAGCGCCGTGTAGCCGTTCCCGTCAGCGCAATCTGAACATTCCGCTTCTCGCCCTGCTTCACACCCTCAGGCGCATTGAAGTAAAGCGCATAGCTCTGCCGAATCCGCTCCAGCGTATCCTGCAAAGCCGAAACATTATCCACCGTCATGCTATCCCCGCCAGAAGCCCGGGCAATCTCTTCCGTCCCGGCTGACTTCAGGCGGCCATTGCCGATCACTACCGGGCCATTACCCCCGCCACCATTCCCGCCAGGAAAACCACCACCCGGTGTACGCCGCGTTCCAGGAATCCCACCGCCAAAGATGATCCCGCCCAGTCCACCCAATCCCCCGCCACCATTGCCGCCAGGATAACCACCACCCACACCTCCGCCACGACGAGAAGTTCCCGGAAACCGCTGCCCCATCCCGCCCATCGCATCCGGCGTAATCAAAGCACTCATCACCGTATTGGCTTCTTCCAGTGCCCGGCCCACGCCAAACTCATCGGCATTAAACTCAGTGCGATCGTCAGTCAGAATCACAATCCCGCGCCGCGCTCCAGCCCGGGCATTCCTCTGCATATACTTCGTTGCGTCATACATCGCCCGCGTAATGTCAGTGCCGCCATTAAAGTGCTCCCGGTCCAGCAAGCGTTCAAAGCCGCGTACAATCTCGTCTTGATTCTGGTTAAACGGCATACTGGTGCGCGTACTGCGGTCAAACACCAAAATCGCCACCCGGTCTTCATTTCCCAAAACACCCAATGCCTCATGCGCTGCATTTGCAATCCGCTCCACATGCGGACGCATGCTGCCGCTCACATCGATCAACAACACCAGGTCGAGCGGCAAATTCTCCCGCCCGAAATTCACAATCTCCCGAACCTGCCCCGATTCCCGCAATTCAAAGTCTTCCCGCTGCAATTTGCTAACAATCTGGCCAGTCGCGCTCAATACCTGAACATCAACTCGAACCAGCGAAACATCGCTCTTAAAAACTACAGGAGCATCCTGGTATGCACTCAGTCCAGAGGCCAGACTCAGCGCCAGGGCAGTCAGGGCGGTTTTGGAACAGACTGTGCGGGGCATTCACTCATTAGAACGCGCACCGGCCCTGTGAAGTTTCGGTCTTTACAATGCTTAAAGGTTTTGAGCGAGTTCCGGAGCCCGTTTTGCCGTCTTATAGCGGTTGTAGCCGTCGAGCATCGCTTTGTAAAGCAGATTCCCGATGATCTTCGCCCCGCCCGGCATCGGGTGGATAAAGTCCGCTCCCACCAGCCGCGGCTCAGAGCTGTACCATTTCGCCATCGTTCCATTGCCCCCCATGGCCTCAAACGTATTAAAGAAGGCCACGCCCTCCTCTTTGGCCACCCGGGCTTCAATCTCAACCAGCCGCTGCAACGCCGGTACAGTTTCTATCTGTCCGTTCTCATTGCGCTCCCCGCGATCCATCGGGCTCATCACCAGAATCCCTTTACCCGGTAAAGCCACCCGGATCCGCCGGATCGCCTCGCGCAGTTCCTTCTCGAAAACCTTGTCGACAAAAGCCGCAAACACACTCTCGTTGGTGCCGTAATTAATCACAACCACATCGGGGGCATAGTGCTGCAACTGCGTCTGCCAGTGGTCGGCATTCAAAAACTTCGAAAGCACACTGATATAAGCACCATTCAATCCAAGGCTGTCGTAAACCACCCCCGGCGCAGCCTTCAAAAACTCAATCCCGTACAGCCTCACCGCCCCACCTTCAACCTTCACGGTCAGGTCGCGGCAGCTCTCCGGCACAGCAAATTCAGCATAGCCATCACCCTCTTCTCCAGCCGTCGACTTATCGCCCACCCTTTCCCCGCAAGCCTCGAGTACGATGCTACCCCCACCTGCTACCTGCTTGAAACCCAGCTCCACTCTTGTCGTGCCAGCTTCCTTCAATCGAAAACGCGCCCGCGATCCCGGCCCGCCGCGAAAGCTCACTCCGCCATAGCCGTAATACCCGTCTTTCTTCGACACCAGATTCGAAGCCTCAATATCCCAGCCACTGGAATCACTATCCACGCCACGATGCCCATACCAGGCCCAGGGCTTCGCCATCAGATAGAACCCATGCCCGGCATCGCCAAAGCGCTTCTGCAACAGGCCCCGCACGTCAGCCGTAATCAGGTCGGCCGTCGTCGGCGAATCCCCATAATGTGCCAGTCTCACCTTGGCCCCAGGTTCACCGCTCTCCACTCTCTCAATCGCCTCATAAAATGCGGCAAGGCTATTGGCCGGGTCGCTCAGCGGCTCCACCTGGCCTTTCACGACTTTCTTTTCATAGACGCGGCCCGGCTTCAACACCGCCTCTTCCACTGGCTCCAGAGGCATCGCCCGGCTCGGCGCAAAATCCCCAACCTGCTTCACCGCATCCCAGTCGAGAAGACGGTAATTCCGGAGTTCTGGCACATACTCAAGCCCGGCCACCATGCCAAACATGGTCACCACCGTCCAGAATGTCTTTCTCGGAAACTCCATAACTCCTCTTAAAACTGCGTATAAACGAAGGGCGCACTACCCGTCGCCGCCACATATTTGATGCTCAATGCCAGCAGCAACAACAGAACGGCTTGCGCAAAAAACGGCGTCCGCGCAAACAAAGTCTCAGACGCATCCAGCCACTTCTTCGGTGCATAGTGCCCGGCTAATGCGATCCCGGCGATCAGCAGAATCGTCCCGCTTAAATTCGCTGCAGACCATGTCAGGCTTCCCACCTGTCCTAGAATCTCCAGGGCATTCTCGAGGCTCGATGCCCGAAAGAAAACCCAGCCCAGACAAACAAACTGCACCGTCCAGAAGCACGCCAACGCCCTGCTCACCGGGTGATCCCACTTCGACGTCCCCCTCCAGCTTTGCCATCCACGGCAAACCGCGAGGCCCAGCCCATGCAGCGCTCCCCAGATGATGAAATTCCACGTGGCCCCATGCCAGAAACCACCAATCACCATCGTCAGCGTCAAGGCAACATAAGGCATCACCTTACCTCGCAAGCCGGGAAACGAAAAGTACACATAGTCCCGCAGCCAGCTCGACAGGCTGATGTGCCAGCGCCGCCAGAACTCTGCGATGTTCGTAGCCGCATACGGCATGTTGAAGTTCTGCGGAATCTTCAAGCCCAAAAGCAAAGCACTCCCGAGCGCGATATCGCTGTATCCCGAAAAGTCAAAGTAAAGCTGCAAAGCATAGCCATACACAGCAGCTAGAACTTCCAGGCCGCTGTACAGTTTCGGAAAGTCAAAAATCCGGTTCACCAGGTTCTCAGCTAAGTAATCGGCCACCAGCAACTTCTTCATAGCCCCGAGGCCAATTAAAAATAGGGCACGTCCCCCATCGCTCGCACTCAGCTTCTTCGGCTTCTCCAGTTGCGGAATCAGGTTCGACACCCGGGTAATCGGGCCGGCCAGAATCGCCGGAAAGAAACTTACCGCCGTAAAGTACGCAAGCAGACTCGATGTCGCCTTAGCGTCCCGCCGGTACACGTCGATCGTGTAGCTAAGAGCCTGAAAACAATAGAAACTCAAGCCCAGCGGGAAAACCCAAGGCCAATTCTTGTCCCAGCCCGGCATGTACTTGAAGGCAACCAGAATTCCGAGATTGGTCGTAAGACTCAAACCAAGCAGAATCCTGCGCCACCAGTTGCGCTTGCTCGCCTGCATCCCCATCCCGCACAGATAATCCACCAGACTCGCCAGCGGAATCAGCGTCAGATAGAACAAATCCCATCGGGCGTAGAAAAAGTAGTTGGCCCCCAACACTACAGCCAGTGTTGGCAGACGCCAGCGGGCAGCCGCCCAGTAGCAGATAAACACGCCCGCGAGAAAGACGAAATACGCGGACGAAGTATTAAGCACCCTAGTAACTCTTGGTGAACTTGTTCCGCTGATTCAGGATCGTGAAGTGCCCGTCCGTCTTTGCCGTCACCTCAAAATGAAAACCACCCGGCGAAGTCAGATTCGCAATGTAGGGGTCCTCTACGTTGTGATCCTTGCCGGCCTTGATCGAGTAGTGCAATTGCCAGAAATTCTTCAGCCCCGGAGCCGCGCGCATGCTGTCGATCGCTTCGGCATCGCCGCCCTTCTTGTCGCCATTATTCATGATCATCGCCTTGGCTTCGAGCGCATGCACCAGTGCCGGATTGTTGCTGGCCCAGACGCCATGATGATTTGTCAGATAGAGATCCACCTTGCCTACTTTGTTCACCGGGCAAGCTACTTCCATCTCTTTGTTCCACGTCAAATCGGCCAGATCCAGAAAGCGAAACTCGCCAAACTTCAGCAAAAACCCAATGCTTCGCCCGTTTTCGGTGGCATCGTCTGCTTTCTTGGTCGCTGCGCCACAAAGTGCATTGTCACCCGCGCCACGAGCAAGCGTTGACGCCTTCCCCATCACATCGCCGCGAGCCGTGATCACTTCGATATCAAGGCCAGCCAGCGGAATCCGGTCTCCCGGCTTCACAATCAGCTCCTTGGTCTTCGATTTGGCTTCCTCATATTGCTTGCTCAACTGTGCCGCGCCCTTGCCAGTCTCGGTATTGGTGCCGTGGCTGATCAGGTTCACCACCTTCATCTTGTCCATCAGCGTCGTGATGCCGCCCACATGGTCAGTGTGATAGTGCGTAATCAGCAGCCAGTCGATCTGTTTGATCTTGGCCTTCTTTGCTACCAGCGCAATCCGCTCGGCATCGCGGCTATTGTTCCCAGGCCAGCCTGTGTCCACGAGCACGCTTTCGCCCTTCGGCGTTATGATCAGCGTGCACTGCCCGCCCTCTACATCAATGAAGTAGATCTTGAGGTCTTTAGAGAA
>CANGVB010000205.1 GCA_947456995.1 Bryobacteraceae bacterium
GTTGTTCTGTTTGACGTCATACTAGCGCTTGGCCCTTTTGGCTCGGGCCATGCGAGTCTAGCAAAGCGACTGATCCTAAATTATATCCAGCAAGAGCTTTAGTCACAGCTAATCGCTCTCCGGCAACAGGACCCACATCGCTTTCGAAGTTTCGGGCAATTTTGCAATTCAAAGTAGGAATGGTTTTGTTCCATGCAATCTATGGCGACGTCTCATCTTCAACGCCGCGACTTCCGATCCGCCAACTCGAAGTCCAGGATCTCGCCATCTCCGATCTTGATTGCGCCACCCAAATGTGGCAAGGCACTAGGCCGCGTCAAATGACCCAGTGGCGGCAGTCAACATCATCTTCGATTTGAGAGTAACAATGTTTCTTGCGAAGGCTGCAAGAAGACCTTAGGCTAGGAGCAGGGGTCTTCAAATGTCTATGCGCCCGGTCCGTGGACCGTGCGGTAAGATACGCACGCGTGGCTGCAGTCGCTTGGAATTCCCCACACCATTACGAAGCACAAGAAAATGCAGATAAACCGCCATCTGAGAATCAGGGCAATCATCCTGTTATTCTTGCTTCAGGATCTGCCAAGTCTGGGTGGAAAACTACGATCGACAAGAAAGAGAATCCCGTAATGGGTTCTAGAAATGCCTAGGTGGAAAAGTATGCTGACGGTCTTTCAGTTGCAACCCTCTTGATGGAAGCATACTAGCGCGCTTACGGGCATACGGGCCACGATTAGGGGCTTAGGCCGCGCACCCATTCGCGCTCTATCAATCTGTCTGTGATCCTGCTAGATTGCGTACTGAGGCCGGAGGAAGCCTATCGGTTGAAGTGGGCTGAATACCAATTGAAGCGGCGAAGCGCTGTTCTCCCATCGCTTGTTCGTGTGTGCCCGGTCCAACAATAGACGCTGTTTGGTCTCCCGCCCCATGATTTGTGTTGTCGACCCCACGCATTCAAAGGGACGGTTATCAAAGGTAAAAACGCTGCCAACGCGGCTGTCGTCATCTGGCGACACGGCGATGACAAGAACGTCATAGGCCCCGCCGGGAGTTTCACTCTCTCAACACTTGCTGGGGCTGGAGGCTCCATACGCCGCAGCATCTGTGCCATATCCCGAAGTGTTTCGTCGCTGATCAATTCGCCCGCAAGAGCTCCATCAGGCGTAACACCAAACAAGACTGTATCGCCAGAACCATTCAGAAATGCCCACAGCGTTTCTCCTGCCCGACTGAGTTGGTCTGTTGATTTCTTCAACTCAAGAGTCGACTACTCACCGTTGGAAATAAGTTGATTCAGTTGGCTTAGGTTCATGTGCGGAGATCGATTCGTCTTCAGCTATTGTCATCCGACGCGGGTGCCCACCGCAGTACGTTGTTGAATTTGAAGTGTTCGGCCGTCGAGGCTGATTGTTGCCGGGCACTCCGGCCAGAGGCTTCTTATAGCGGTAAGCCACTGTTCCAGCATGGCGCGGAATCGGCTTGGCCGAGAGTATTCAACACAGCCAAGCTGTTGGGTTAACCCAGATGGCCCGAAGAGAGGAATCGACTCGGGGCCCTTTGAGACAAAGCAGCGATAGCTGAGCCAGAGGAAGAGATCCAACAGTGCCGGCGCAGCGGCTAGAATTTTGATCGCTTCTAGATCGGCCGGAATCGGGTGGCAGGCCACTTCGGCATAGAACTCGTCGCTTAACGTAATCGTATTTGTCCCGTGCGTCCGCCCTTCGGGCTGGCTGTACTAGATCTCTGCTTCACGCAGAAAGTTGAAGCGACCTCGATGGATTAACGTGGCTTTCGCCTCAGCGGTCCTGGTTGAGAAGAAAATGGTCGCACCAAAGATTCGCTCGAAAGCGGCCACGATGCGGCGATACTCCTTGCCGCCTTTTGCCATGCCAAACATGTCCAGCATTTCGGCTGCAGATCGAAACTGGACAACTTGGCTCTTCTGCCGCACGGCTAGTGTTGCGAGGAAGAGCAGTACCAGCCTATCTTGTCCGAACGGAAGTCCAAATTGAGGATGGCCAGTGATCTGAAGCAGGAAGTTGCCATTGCGTCTTTCGAACAAGAGTTGATCTATAGGTGGCCGACGGATTGGCAAACCACAAAGAACGAATGGGCGGGAGGCGAACGCCAGAGGTTGCTTGCCTCCTTCCCGGTTCGACCGGACCAGCGCGATTCCTTCAGCTTGCTTGAGCCGATATCGGGAGATCAGAAGATCCCCGTGCTGCTCGCGAAGCAGATTGCCAGCTTTGGCCAACATCGTCGAACCTCACGCAATTTCGGTTGCGCGAGGGGTCAAATCGTCGTCAGGTTTTGGGAGAGTTTTGCAGCGTCGGCCTCGTTACTGCGATTACTGCGTTAAGGCCGGTTTTCACTTTACTCTATGGTTCCAGGTGGTCTGGATTGCCGCCATGGTCGCATATGTTCTTGATTTGCGAACGAGGTGTGTATTCCCAAGCTGAACGTCGCCGGTTCGAACCCGGTCTCCCGCTCCACTTTCAACTGCCTCCCTTTGCCTTGCTAAGATCACCAAAGGAGGCAGCCATGCCCGCAATCCGCTTTACGCTTAACAGCAAACCTCAAACTGTCGACCTTCCATCCTCCATGCCCCTGCTTTGGGTGCTCCGCGATCACTTTGAGATGACCGGCACCAAGTTCGGTTGTGGCATGTCTCTGTGTGGTGCTTGCACCGTACATGTCAACGGGCAACCGGTTCGCTCGTGTGTCACCCCGGTCTCTTCGCTGGCGGGTAAGTCTGTCACCACAATTGAAGGCCTCAACAATCACCCCGTTCAGCAAGCCTGGATTGAAGAAGACGTGCCGCAGTGCGGCTATTGCCAATCCGGCCAGATCATGACCGCCGCTGCTCTGCTGGCCAAAACTGCCCATCCTACTGACGCTGATATCAACGAAGCCTTGCGCGGAAACATCTGCCGCTGCGGCGCTTACTGCGAAATCCGTAAAGCCATCCACCGCGCCGCCAGCGTCCAGGCAACAGGAGCTGCCAAGTGAAGCGACGTAGTTTCCTCGCCACGGCTGCAGCCGGGCTCACGATCCATTTCCCCCTTGGTGCTGCCCCCACTGCGGCCGCTAAGCTGAATGGCTTTGTACACATCGCCCCTGACGATCAGGTCACACTCTTCATCCACAAAGCCGAAATGGGCCAGGGCACAGTTACCTCCATCGCCATGCTCCTTGCAGAAGAGCTCGATTGCGACTGGTCGAAAATCAAGACGCAATTCCCGGGGATCAGCAAAGAGTATGGGCCATTTCAAGGCGTCTTTGGCAGCCATAGCATGCGTACCTCGTGGGAACCGGTTCGCCGTGCCGGAGCCACCGCCCGCGCCATGCTGGTGCAGGCCGCTGCGCAACAATGGGGCGTCCCTGCAGATACCTGCACCACCAGTAACAGCAAGGTAAGTAGCGGTAACCGCAGCCTCAGCTTTGGCGAGCTCGCAGTTGCCGCCTCAAAGCTCCCGGCCCCCTCAAACGTCACCCTCAAATCTCCGCAGCAATTCAAACTCATCGGCAAGAGCACCAAACGCCTCGATACTCCAGCCAAGACCAACGGCACGGCTAAGTTCGGTATCGACATCTACCGCCCCGGCATGCTTCATGCCGCTATTGCCCGATCTCCCGTTTTCGGCGGCAAACTCAAATCCTTCGATGCAGCCAAGGCCAAAGCCTTTCCTGGCGTCAAGGATGTGATCGCTGTTCCCAGCGGCGTCGCTGTTCTGGCCAACTCCACCTGGGCCGCCATGCAAGGCAAGCGTCTTCTGACTGTCGAATGGAATGAAGGCCCTACTGCCGCGCACTCCACTGCTTCCATGGCCCAAGAATATGCGGCGAAGATCGCGCAACCCGGCGCTGTTGCCCGCAACACCGGAGACGCCACTCAAGCCTCATTGACGCTGGAAGCCACCTACGCCGCGCCCTTCCTCGCCCACGCTCCCATGGAGCCTCTGAATGCGATTGCCGATGTGCGCAAGGATTCGTGTGAGGTCTGGGCTTCGACGCAAGGCCAAAGCGCTGCCGAACAGGCAGCCATGCGAATCACCGGGCTTAAAGCCGAACAAGTCACCATCCACACAGAATTCATGGGCGGTGGCTTCGGCCGCCGCGCTAACGCCGATTACATCGCCGAAGCCGTTGAAGTATCCAAGGCTGCCGACTCTCCCGTTAAGGTGACCTGGTCACGCGAAGACGACATGCAGCAAGACTTCTACCGGCCGGCCGCGATGGTCCATTTTGCTGGCGCACTCGATAGCGAAGGTTGGCCTCAGGCGCTCCGTGCCCGCATTGCCTCCGCGCCCTTTGGTGGCCTCCGCGACGGTGTGTCTCGCACCGGCGTTGAAGGCATCCACGACACTCCCTACAGCATTCCCAACCTCCGTGTTGAGTACCACGCCATGGAGCACGGCATCCCTGTCAGCTACTGGCGCAGCGTCGGCTATTCACAAAATACCTTCTTCCTCGAATGCATGATCGACGAACTCGCCGCCGCCGGTAAGAAGGATCCGCTCGAGGTGCGCCGCCGTCTGCTGGCCAAGACTCCGCGTTTGCTGGCTGCGCTGGATCTCGCCGCCGCAAAGGCCTCCTGGTCTACGCCCCTCGCCCCCGGACGTGGACGCGGCATCGCTGTGTCCAACAACATCGGTAGCTTCACAGCGCAGATAGCCGAAGTGACGCTGAACCAGGGTAAGCTTCGGGTGGACCGTGTCGTCTGTGCCGTAGATTGTGGCACCGTCATCAATCCACGAGGCGTCGAGCAACAGATCATGAGCGGGATCGTCTACGGTCTCACTGCAGCGCTCAAAGACCCCATCACCATCGACCGCGGCCGCGTAAAGCAACGCAACTTCAACGATTACGACATGCTTCGCATTGACGAGATGCCAATCGTTGAAGTCCACATAGTTGAAAGCAAGGCTCCACCTTCAGGGACCGGTGAGGCCAGTACGCCTACGATCGCCCCGGCCATTGCCAACGCGATCTTCGCCGCAACCGGCAAGCGTCATCGCTCACTGCCGCTTCGTTTCGCCTAACTTACTTGGCCTTTTTTTCGATCTTGGCCCAGGCGTCGCGAAGCTGTACGGTGCGATTGCAAACCAGCTTTTCGGCTGTCGAATCTGAATCCACATTGAAGTAGCCAACTCTTTCGAATTGGAAGTGTGTGTTGGCTTCGACGCCTTTCACGCAGGGCTCGATCTTGGCATTGCTCTTGACGACCAATGAATTGGGATTGAGCTGCGTTGCCAGGTCATCCGACTGTGGTGCATCTTCGAGCAGCAGGCTCTCGTAGAGACGGGCTTCAAAGTCGAGCGCATGCTCGGCTGATACCCAGTGAATTGTCGATTTCACCTTGCGTCCGTCGGGAGAATCCCCGCCCCGGCTGGCTGGATCGTAGGTGCAGTGAACGACGGTGACTTCGCCGTTTTCATCCTTCTCAACGCCCACGCACTTGACGAAGTACGCATAGCGGAGGCGAACCTCCTGCCCCGGGAAGAGGCGATGATACTTGGGCGGCGGCACCTCACGGAAATCATCGCGTTCAATGTAAAGAACCTTCGAGAAGGGTACAGCGCGGCTCCCCATCTCGGGTGCATCCGGGTGGTTCGGGGCCATATGCTCTTCGGTCTGGCCGTCGGGGTAATTGTCGATTACAACCTTGATCGGGTCGATCACCGCCATGACGCGACGGGCTCGCTTATTGAGATCTTCGCGAATGTGGTGCTCAAGCAAGGCCAGCTCAATTACGCCATTGCTCTTGGACACACCAATCGAGCCACAGAAATTGCGGATCGCTTCTGGCGTATAACCGCGGCGTCGAATGCCCGATAGCGTAGGCATGCGCGGGTCATCCCAGCCCGAGACGAAGCCCTTTTGCACCAACTGCAAAAGTTTACGCTTGCTGAGCATCGTGTTGGTGATGTTCAGCCGGTCGAATTCGATCTGCTGCGGCTGGTGAATGCCGAGGCTTTTGACATACCAGTCGTACAGCGGCCGATGGTCTTCAAACTCCAGAGTGCATATGGAATGGGTAATGCCTTCAATCGAATCGCACTCGCCGTGAGCGTAGTCATACATCGGATAGATCAGCCAGTCGTTGCCGGTGCGATGGTGTTCAGCGCGCAGGATGCGGTACATCACCGGGTCCCGCATGTTGAAGTTCGGCGACGCCATGTCGATCTTCGATCGAAGCGTACGGGACCCATCCGGAAATTCGCCTGCTCTCATGCGATGGAAAAGGTCGAGGTTTTCTTCTACCGAACGGTTGCGGTATGGGCTCTCGATTCCCGGCTCTGTAGTAGTGCCACGGGTTTCGCGAACCTGATCGGCGGTGAGATCACACACATAAGCCTGGCCTTGCTGGATCAACTGGACAGCCCACTGGAAGAGTTGCTCGAAGTAATCTGAGGCGTAAAAGATCCGGTCTTCCCAATCAAATCCAAGCCAGCGAACGTCTTTGATGATGCTGTCGACGTATTCGGTTTCTTCCTTCGAAGGATTGGTGTCGTCAAAGCGTAGATTGCACTTGCCGCCGAAATCTTTGGCGAGCCCGAAATTCAGACAGATCGATTTTGCGTGCCCAATGTGAAGGTAGCCGTTGGGCTCTGGAGGAAAGCGGGTGTGGACACGGCCATCGTTCTTTCCGTTCTGAATATCCTGAATGATGATGTCGCGGATGAAGTTCGAAGGGGCCTTTTCAGACGAGGCAGGGGTCTCGGTAGGACCGTCA
>CANGVB010000206.1 GCA_947456995.1 Bryobacteraceae bacterium
GCGGCCTTCGATGGATTCGATCATCGGCATGTTACGCCCACAAGGGCAACGATCGGAATCGGCCCAGGATGCACGATCCCCAACCCGATAGCGAATCAACGGCATGGCCCGATTGACGAGACCGGTGAGGATTACATCTCCGACTTCGCCAGGGCGGGCAGGCCGGCCATCTGGAGTGACAATTTCGGTGACTCCAAAGAGAGGATGAGTGTGCATGCGGCGGTAGCGGCACTGGAACCAGAAACTCTGCATCTCAGTCTGACCGTACTGATCGAAGACCTTGGCGCAGAATGCAGCTTCAATTGTTTCTCTTTGGTCGTCAAGGAGCGTTTCGGCGCTGGTGAGAATGGTTGGGATGCGCAGAGATTTTCTGCGACGGCGCAAGGCGTGCTGAGCCAGGAGATAAATGGCCGAAGGGTATCCGCTCAAATAGGCCGGCGCGAAGCGCTCGATGGCATCGAGATATCTGGGAATCGTTTCGGAGTTCAGGTGCACCGTGGAGAGGAGCATCGCCCGATTGGCCCAGTCAAAGCGCCAGAATCGAGAGGGGTGATCCCCCGGGGCGACTAGTTTTCCGGTGAATTGAGCGCGGCGCTGAAAGCGGTTGACGCCGGCCTGCTCGCGGTAGCGCTCCACATAGGCATATTGACGAGAAACGGCATCCGGTTCATAGAAGAGCTGCATGGGGGAGCCGGTGGTGCCTGAAGTGTTCCAGCCAATCCATTTGCGGTTGGGTTTGCCGCCCGAGAGGAAAGAGGTTGGATTCGAGCGTAGCGTTGCTTTTTCTGTAATGGGCACGGCTGAGAAAGCCGACCAATCTCCGGCGCGCAGATTGTTCCAGCTAAGGTTGCGCAACTGAGCCTGGTAGTAGGGGACAGTTGCACCCGCGTGGGTGAGTATTCTTTTGAGCCGGGCGACTTGAAGCAATTCCAGCTGGAGCGGAGAAGACATTTCTGTCGCCTTGAGAAGATCGTATTCTTCCTGAAAGGCACCGCCGTAGCGCTGGCGATAGTAGAGGGCGCCCTGGGCCGTTACGGCGAGATCCTGGAGCCAGGCCGGGAGTTGGGTATAGATAGCCTCAAGCTGCTTCATATGCGGATTCCTTGAGCGGAAGGCTGGCAGCCCAGGCGGCGGGCGGCACAAGCAGGAGTTCGGGGGTTGGCAGTGGCGTGTTGGACTTGAATCTGGTGATGGCTGCGGCGGCAGGGTCGGTAAGATGAGCGAGTGCTGGCACCTGATGCCAGTCAAAACCCGACAGAGCTGTCGCGAAAAGATCGATCTGACCTGGATCTGTACCAAAGAGAAGGCAGCCCATGTCGCGAGGTTGAGGCCGCAGCGGGCCGTCACCTTCGCCAGCAACAACGGCATCGAGGAGGGTCAGAATGGGGCGAGGAGAGGAGAGTTTCACCCCATTCGGACCAAGCCATCGGGCAATGAACACCATGTCGTGAATGGTTCGCCACAAAGTGTCATTACCAGGCCATGCGCCACCGAAAACAAGTGGGGCGTTAGAGCGTTGCCGTGAGGCGAGAAGGGATTTGCGCGCCGAACGAATGACCTCACCCGGCATGACGCGCTCAAACCAGGGGCGGATTCTGGCCAGTAAATCACCGGCAAAGGAATCGGGATACTCATCACCGCCGCGGCAGGGAGGGCCCACGCGGAAGTGGGGCAAATATGCTTTGTCACAGTTGATGCCGATGAAGTTTTTCAGAGCACCGGTGACACCGGTTTTGACGTGCGTCTTCCACTTCGGGAGGTTGATCACTACATCGCTGTCGAGCAGCGAATTCGCGATGCGGTAGCGATGAACACCCGGGCTGTGATGGGCGGAAGTGGTGGAGGAATCATAGTTGGAAACGCCAAATTGATGACCACCGCCGAGCAATTCTTCAAGGCGGCTTGCGGTGGCAAGATCAACAACGGTATCGCCGCTAGCGTCGCCAGGGGCTTCGCGGCTGGACTGGACAACACCTGTGCTTTCATCGGTTTCGGCAATGACCCGGCGGAGGTCGCGCAAGTGGACTGGGATCGAGCGGGCGTGCCAGTCGAGCAGGAGTGGTGAAATGGCGCTTTGAGTGAGTAGGAGTTCGAAATTGGCGCTCTGTAATGGCGCATCAGCGAGGATGATTTCACCTTCAACCAGACCATTCGAATTTGTAAGCGCACGGGCTGCAAGCTCAATTACCGGCCGCAGGATGGAAGTGTGGGTAATGAGGGCTTCGAGGACAGACCAATCCTCACCGGCATGACGAACCCAATTCGGTTTGACCAAGACACGCATGCCTGGCTGAATCCAATGACGGAAGGGATTGACTGGATCGAGACCCGTGCCTTCAAACAGAGCGCTAACCCCGCTGTGAATCCCCACAAGCTTGTCCCGATCAATGGGGGGGTAAAGCGGCTGTTTGCGAAGGATGAGGGGATGGTCAAAATCAGGCAGCATTGGGCAACTCCTGCTCGAAGGGATGGACTGAGACGTTGTCGCGGACAGCCTCATAGAATTGCTTGCGCTGGGGTTGGAGGACGGATCGCTCAAAGCCTCTGGCAGCAGCCTGATTGCGGGCCGACATCTCTGGCCAGAGCTCTGGTGCGGATGCGAACTCCATCAGTTTGAGAGACAAGAGATCGGCTGAGTTGGCAGGGACAATCCAACGGGGAGGAAGAAGGTCGGGCATAGCGCCAACATTGCTGCAAATGGCGGGAAGCCCGGCAGCCATGGCTTCCAGAAGAGCGCGCGGAATGCCTTCTGCGCGGGAGGGCAACACGAACAAATCCGAGCGTGCAAGCCACGAGCGAACCTGCTCGGCCCCGCCGAGGGCACCGGTGATATGGACCCTGTCGCCGATACCGGTAGCGGCGGCAAGTTCGAGAAGTCTGGTTCGGCTCTCGCCGTCTCCTGCAAAGGTAAGGTTGAAATCAAGACCCTGCTGCCTGCATTTGGCGAGAGACCGGATCAAGAGATCCTGCCCTTTGTAGAGAAGATCGAGAAAGCCAACACTGATAATCTCCAGCCTGGAGCCGGCTGGCCTGGAGCGCAGAGGGAGGAAGGCTTCGGAGGGAAGGTCTACATCGGAGATGCTTCCGGACCAGATGGCGGAGCTGGGGGGATTGGCCTCGCGGGTGGAAGAACCCGTAACGTAATTGGTAACCCGGGCGCGCGAGCAGAGTTCTCGCGATCGCCGGCAGAAGTAAGGACGGAAGAGATAGGCAAGGCCATGAGGAGATACGCCGGGTGCGAAAAAGTCGTGAGGGTCAGTCAGAATTTCGACAGCGTAAGGGCGCCCGATACGCTCGAGGCGAGAGGCGAGCAGAAAGCCAGTCTGGGAGGGGATACGCAGCAGAAAAGCCCCATCGAGTTGAGTAATACCGGACAAGACTTCGGAAATGCTGGAGTGACGGCGTAGATACTGGAACGGCCCGACATAGCTGGGTATAGCAATGAGCTCGACACCGGGACCGTTGACCAGACGGACGTTTGGCGGTGCAGCCGAGACAGGCGCAGTGCGGCCGATGACGCGAACTTTGTCGAAGACTGTGAGCGCGAGCTGGAGGAAGTCATAGGTGGGCGGGGTGTGGCTCCAGACAGAACCGTCAGGGCTCTGGAGGAAGCGCTGGTCTACGACGAGGTTTAAGACACTTGGATTCTTAGCTGGCATAAATCTTGGTAAGTGAACGCAGGTTCGATTCAATTGAGTAGGGTGAGTCGGCAAGGGCGTGCTGACGCTGGACCCGGTCGAGATGTGGCATGGTACGCATTTCCAAAATGAAATTCACCCACTCACTTATAGGCAAATTAAGGGCCAAACGACGAGTGAGGGCTGGAAGCAGGTTGAGCTCTTGCGGCAGGTGAGAGGCGATCAGTGTGGGAAGGCCTGCCGCCTGAGACTCCAGCGCGGCGAGACCCAGCCCCTCGGAGTGGCTTGGAAATACAAAGATGTCAGCCGCAGAGAGCAAGGAGGGGATATCGTTGCGGTTGCCCCAAAAAGTGACGTGAGAGTGAATGCCGAGAGACAGGGCCAGGGACTCAAGACTTGAGCGCAAGGGCCCGTCACCGATGAGCCAGAGCCTGGTTGCAGGATCGCGGGCGACCAGTTCTGCAGTGAGACGGAGGAGGAAGTGGTGGTTCTTTTCAGGAACCAGTCGGCCGACATGTACCAAAGTGAAACGTGAGGGTTCACGGCGGGAAGGAGCATTGAGCAGGGGTTCAAAACTGGTGCCACAGGGGAGGATCTGAACTCGTGTGGAAGTCGAGCCGAAGAGGTCTGCGGCTGCACCGGAACTAACGGCCAGCTTTACGTTGGCCAGAGACTGGAGCAAGACTTGTGATGCCTGCTCGTAGCCACGGCGAAGGGGAGAAGGTGCAACGGGGCCGCGTCTGAAATCAGCATGGCTCTGCGAGATCCTCAGCCTGACACCGTGGAAAGCAGCTATCGCGAGATGGAAAACGCTGGCGTGATGATTGTGGCAATGCACGGCGTCAAAGGGACCGTGTCGCTGGAGGAGACTTGAAAAGGTGCGAGCCGAGGAGGCGGATTGCCGTGGGGGAGGACAGAAGTGGAGATGTGCGCCCAGAGAGTGGAGCCCCGGGGCGAGCGAGCCGAAATCCTGCTCTTCCAAAGCAAAGTGAAAATCGGGCCTCGTCGATTGTGGCCAGGCGCGGAAGAGGCGATCGAGCCAACACTCGATGCCACCGGGATTCAATTGACGCAATACGTGAAGGACCTTCATATGTTTGCAGCCTGAGCTTGATGGGCCGAGGCTGCCAGGAGGATGAAGGACACAATCAGGGTGATTGCGCCAGTTACGGCGAGGGTCAGGGCGGCCCCGGAATAGCCCCAGGCTGGAATGAACCAAAAGCTGCTTGCCGCACTGGCCAGGAGAATAGAGGCCCCGACGATGAGCAACTCGTTGTAGAGCCTCTTGGCGGTAAGGGCAAAGCCAATCATCGAGGCGGGCCAAACCGTGAATTGAGCGAGGCCGAGAGCGAAAAGAATTTCATGGGCCTGGTGGGTAGGGGTAAGACGAAGCAGATCGAAGAGGACAGGTTCAGCAGCCTGCTCGACGGCAAAGGCCAGAAGCGCACCGAGAAGCGGAATCGCGCTCCAGATGGCGACTCTGCCCAGGGAAGCCGAGGGGAGCTGTGGGAGAAGACTTTGCCCGAATGAAGTGGCCAGCAGCACCCCGATCTGAAGCAGAACTGAGAGGGTGGCAAAGAGCCCGAGAGTGGCAGCATCGGTGCTGTTTTCGAGGACGATGCGGGGGATACTGCCACTGGAGGTCTGGAGGAAAAGTACGAGGCCGAGAACGAAGCCACGACGAAGAACCGGAGACAAAGCGGGCCAATGGAGTGTCAGAGGCAGGGGCCGCAAGCGCCAGTCGAAGAGGAGCAAAAGCATGAAGCTGAATGCCAGGAAGAGTAAAAAAGCGAGAACGGGGGATGGAGCGAGGCAGATGGCGGCAACCAAGCCAAAAGCACGAAGGGCCTGACTGAGGGCAGCCCTGGGGAGGTTGCCGGAACGCTGAAGATCTGCCTGAAAAATTTCAGCCCAGGAATCGATCAGGCGCGCGGCCATCCAGATTCCGACCAGGGGAGCAATGACAATCGAAAAGCCGAGGACTAGCAGAGTAGCCGGCAGAGTGATGATGGCGCGCAGGCTGGCCGTAATCGACAAAGGAAGCTCCTCTGAGGAATGGGTGAGGATCAAAGCCTTGAGCTGAAAGTTGAGCAATTGGGCCAGAGGCGAGGTGACGGCAAGAGCATAGGCGAATTGACCGGCCGCCGCAAGGCCATGCCAGCGACCCAAAAGCAAAAGGGCGAGAAAAGGGCCAGCAGCCTGGGAGACGTTGGCAATCGCAACCCAGGCTGTGTCCTGCCACCAGCGGCTTTGTCGGAGTAGCGTAGAAGCAGCTGAAATGGGGAAGGCCATATGGCTCAGGAGCGCTCTTTGTCGGCATAGTATTTGCCGTAGTAGCCGTAATAGCTGTAGCTGTCGCTCATGGACTTGTTGACCTGATTGAGAACCAGACCGAGAACGTTGGCGCGGAGCCGGGTGAGCATCTCGATTACGCTAGCGACCTGCTTGCGCGAAGTGCTGCCTGCGCGAGCGACCACGATTACGCCATCGACGCTGATGGCCATCTCGAGTGGCTCAGCAAAGCCCAGTAGCGGCGGGGCATCGAGAATGACGAGCTGATAGTCCTGCAGCAGGTCTTCGACGATTTTGTCCATACGCCCCTGAATCCAATCGTCAGGGCGGCGGGTGGGACTACCGGCGGTAAGAATCGAAAGATTCGCGCAGGCCAAGGAGGGTTGGATCAGATCTCGAATCTCGCCTTTGCCCTGAAGATAGCCACCGAGACCGAGGTTGTTCTCGATGCCGAAGCGGCGATGCACACTTGGCTTTCTCATGTCGCCATCGATGAGGAGGGTCTTTGAACCCTGCAGAGCGTGGGTGAGGGCCAGATGCGCGGCGACGGTGGATTTGCCTTCGGCCGGCTGGGCACTGGTGACCAGTAGAGACCGGAAGTTGCGATCGAAGTTGGTGAGCAGGATTGCGTTACGGAGGGTACGGATTGCCTCCTCATAGCCACCGAGGGTTTTGTAGCCGTCGCTGGCGGATTTGACGAGGGCATCTGTTGTGTCGCCTACTTTCGCGAGGCCGATCGCGTGGCGCCAGGACTTCACTTCAGGCAGGCTGCCGAGGACTTCGATAC
>CANGVB010000207.1 GCA_947456995.1 Bryobacteraceae bacterium
CCAGACCGAACAAGCCCTGCTCAATCTAAAAAACGCTCTCGCCTCCGCCGGCGCCACCTTCGATCACGTTGTCAAAATCAACTGGTACGTCAAAAACCTCCAGGCCGAATCACTCCCAATCATTCGTGAAATCAGAGCCCGGTACTACAATCAGAAGCATCCCCCGGCCAACACCCTCGCCGGTGTAGCCGAACTCTACCCACCCGAAGCGTTAATCGAAGTAGAAGCCATCGCCGTCATCCCAAATAAAACCTAAAAAAGCCTGAGCCGCTTTCTTCCGCGATTCCGTTGGATCAATTGAGTATGAAAATTTCCATCTGCATCGCCGCAATTCTCCTACCTGCCGCCCTCTATTCCCAATCCGCCTCCCTGGTTGCTACCTACAACTTCCAGAACACCCTCAACGCAACCCAATCGTCGGCCCCCGCCCTTACAGCCGTCAATCCCCGTGGCACAAACTCGTTCCTCACCGACACCGTCCTCGGCCAGCAACGCACCGTCTACGACATGCAGAGCCTCAACCCCGGCCAGAACGCCGGTCTCTCTCTCAACACAACCAATCTCGTCAATCCAAACGCCTACTCCTTCGAGATGCTCTTCGCATTCACTGACCGCCCCAACTCCTGGCGTCGCGTCTATGACAATCAGAACCGCACCTCAGACCGTGGCCTCTACATCAACCCCAGCAACCGCTGGGAGTTCTCCCGCCTGACTACAGGCACCGCCACCTCTCCCAATGGTCCCTATGTCCACATGGTTCTCACTGTTACCGACGGCCGCGCTCGCCTCTACATCAACGGCGCCCTCGACATCAACCTGAATACCAACTCGATGAACCTCACCACGCCAGACCGCGTCGTCAATTTCTTCCTGGACAACACAACAGATACCTCAACGACAGACTTCGCCTCGGCCCGCGTCGCCCTCCTGCGCGCCTACACCAACGCACTCTCCGACTCCGAGGTCCGCGATCTCGCCGCCAATCCGTTCAGCAACTCTATCGGTGCCTCTGCCCCCTCTTTTACCACCTCAGGAGTCCGCAACGGTGCCACCTTCTCTGAAAACGCGCCCATTGCTCCTGGCGCTTTCTTTTCCATTCTGGGCTCATCTCTCAGCGAAGCCACCAGCGACTGGACCGGCCGCTTCGACGGCTCAAACGCCCCCACCACTCTCAACGGCACCCGCGTCCTGATCAACGACCGCCCCGCCTTCATCTCCTTCACATCCCCGGGGCAGATCAACGCGATCGCGCCCGACACAATCGTCCCCGGCAACCTAAGCATCGTGGTGGAACGCAACGGCGTCCGCAGCACTGCCGTCACCGCGCAAGCCCGCGCACTCAATCCAGCCTTCTTCACATACGACCAGCGTAACCGTCGCTTCATCGCAGCCCTTACCGCAGACAACAGCGCCTACATCGCCCCGGCAGACCTCTTCGGTGTCTCCAGCATCAACGGCATCGCCGTCCGCCCCGCACGCCCCGGCGACTTCGTGATTGCCTACGGCATGGGCATGGGCCAAACCAGCCCCAACCTTCCAGCGGGCACAATCCCACCAGCTCGTGACGGCGGCCATCCCGTCTCAGGCTCAGTCAATCTGCGCCTCGGCACTGCCACACTGAACCCTCTCTACGTAGGCCTCTCGAGCTTCGCTGGTGTCTACATCGTAGGCTTCCAGGTGCCACCGATGGCCACCGGTGACTACGAACTCCAGATCACCATCAATGGAACTTCATCCCCCACCGGAGTCGTGATTCCGGTCGTCCAATAGCCGACACTCATTCAGGCAGCGATTCGATCAGCGCCTTCAACTCCTGACTCACCTCTTCCACATGCGCGCGCTCGGCCGCAGCCTCTTCGGCTGTATGGATACCAGGCCAGGCGCTGCGCCAGCGCAAGGCGCGCCCGTAAAGCGCTTCGGCCCGGTAACCACCCCGCTCACAACGGCCAAGAGCGCGAGTGAACATCTTTCCCAGCGCCACAGATCCATAGATGTCGCTATCCACTGCGCGCACCAGACGCTCAGCCTCGTCATACTCGCCTGCTTCAACCAGCGGTTCAGCCTGGGCCACAGCAACAGCAAGTTTTTCCCGCGTCGCCTTCAGCGATCGTTCGTAGTCCTTCATAGACATCAGCGGCACACCTCCCGAATGCGTTCCAGCTTTGCATCGCTCAGATAGCCGTAGCGATTGATCCAGAGCTTGCCCTGCGATGCCTGGTGTACCGCCCGCAACCGCGCCGCGAAATCATCCACCGGCCCATAGCCATGCGCTAGCCCATACACCGTAAAGTCCCGTGATTTCATGTTGGCAGCGCGAAATTTCTCCGCGATGCGCTGTTGGCAAAGCGCGTGAGCCTCGTCCGTTTCGGGGTAGCGGCAATCGGCCAGCGTCCGATATCGATCGTCATCCGAGAGCTTCAGCCAGCCTGCAAGAGCAGGCACAAGCTTACGCTCGTCCAGTCCTGGATTCGCCTTAAGCAGCGCCTCAGAATAGAAGCGCAACATCATTGGCCAGTGCATCGTGTAGAACTTGACGCTCGCCCCGTTGCAGCCAGCCGCAAGCGCGGTCGGCGGTGTAAAGCCAGACCACTCATTGAATGGCGGCGGAAACGCGTTAGGAATGAGTTCCTTGTCTTTCCCGCCTGCCTGATCCACAGCCTCCCGGGCGGTCTTCAGCAGCGTGCTGCACATCACCTGCTTCAGCTTGCCCCACTCCCCACCCCGCAGCTTGCCAAAAGCCTCGATTTCTTTTTCGACATTGGCATTGGTCAACTTGCCATGCAGCCGTTGATACCACTCAGTGGCATTGGCGCGTGCCCCCTTGAAATCAAGTCCCGCACGGCTGGCCGCCCCCGATGCGTGCTCGCTAAAGTCTAGAAAGAGGTCATCTAGAAAGTAAGGCGGGTACTCCGGCCAATCGATGCGAAGACCATCAATCTCGGGATAGTTCTTGAAGATATCGCGAATCAATGCCGAGAGATACCGCTGCACCTCAACACTGCCCAGGCTGCCATTGTTGGCAAGCCGCCGGGGCGGAATGCGGCCATCGGGCAAACGCGGCGCATCTTCCGGCTTGGGGCCACCAAACTGAACACGATAGCCAGGAGGAATCGCCGCCTGCACCTGAAAGTAAACCTTCACTTTGCGCCGCTGCGCTTCGCGAATGAAGTCCTTGATCAGCCCCCCATGCTGCCGCGTAAGTTCGGTCGCCTGTGCCGGCTGGTATCGAAGTCCCTCGAAGAGCTTGAAATTGTGAGCGAAGCTCGGTGCGGTTCGAACAAAGAGCTCGCGCTTTCCCCATAAAGGTCGGTCGAGCAAACGCACCTTGCCAGCGTCGGCGTCAATTGGAGGTTCACGCGATCCCGTCCGCTCATCGGCAAGCTCCATCACATAGGGCGACGTAGTCACAGCGTTCACCCCGGCCCGCTCCACCAGGTTACGAAGCACACCGTCAATGCCTTCGTTCTGAATGAATTCGGGCATCATCGTGACACCGATCAGCCGCTTAGGTGCTGCACCTGCGGCAGCCAGCAAAGAGGTTGAGGCGAGAAGTCCTCGACGGGTAAAGGTACGCATCAGGCCTACACTATACAACACTGAAACCAGTCGAACATGTCGGCGAAAAGCGGTTCGCAAGGCATGGTTTCTGGTATGGCAGTAACATCCCCGCCTTCGTCAAACAATCACCATAGACATCAATTTCATTTTTGTGCATAATCCAAGCATGCTGAAACAACTCATGAAATACACAGTCCTGGTTGGAATGATAGCTGGAGCCGCTTTAACGTCGCTACAAGCTCAAACACCTCGTCAAATTCATGTCACAGTTACAGACCCGCTAAACCGCTTCGTCACTGGTTTGGAGTTGGAGCACTTTGAACTAATCCAACAAGGCGTTCAACGTTCGATCACTGGCTTAATTCCGCCAGGATCTCCGATCACAATAGCAGTGGTTGGTGAGGCGCCCCTAAAAGGAATTAGTGGCGTCGACGGCCCCAAGGATATTCTTATACAGACAAAAACCGTAGCCGATGCATTGACGCAACTTGCTGCGTCCACAAACGCCAGAAAGTGTCTTCTGATCACGACACCTACAACAGCGAGCATTTCGATTTCTGGCGGAATTGAGACGCACATCGTCGATCCAGCCATGTTAAGCCGCGTAGTGATCGAACTACGCAACCAATACATATTGCTAGTGGAACGAAGCATGTCAAGCGAAGACTTTGTCGTTGTTTTGAAACAACCGTCGGGATTGCCAACCTTGCGGGCAAATTGGAAGCCGCTAGCTACAAACTAGGGATCACCAAGGCATCTCTCAATTCTTCTTTCACATGGTATGGTTTTTGGTATGGCGACTACCAAGTTAACCATCACAATCGACAACGCTCAGCTCGAAGAGATTCAATCTCTCATTGCCACAGGACGAGCCGCTAACGTCTCCGCCTTCGTCAAACACGCAGTTGCTGTCGCCCTGTCCGATGCCGCAGGTTGGCAGGAAATGCTGAAGGATGCGCTGGACAAAACAGGCGGCCCGCTGTCGAACAAGGAACGTGCCTGGGCCGACGAAATTCTCCTGCCTCGAAACACAAGGAAAAAGAAGGCCGCGTGAAAGGCCTTACCTTTGACACAGGCGGGCTCATCGCCATCGACAAGGACGATCGGAAAGTCCTCACCCTGCTGGCTCGGGCCAAAGAGCTGGGCATGAGAATCACAATTCCTTCCACTGCACTCGCCCAGGCCATGCGAAATCCAGCCCGGCAAGCACGGCTATCCAGGCTGATCCGCCAACCAGATACCGATCTTGTCAAGCTCGACGGTCCCGATGCCACTGCCGTTGGACGCCTCTTGGCCCAAACAAAAACAGCCGACATTGTAGATGCCCATGTAGTGGTGTGCGCTCAGCGGGCAGGTCAACCCATCCTCACCAGTGACCCTTCAGACCTCCGCATTCTTTCACCAACCCTGAAACTGATTCAGATCTAGAATTCACGCGCAGAATTCTCCAAAATCCACCCCAAAACCCGCCCCCCACATGCTATTTTTGTATGTGCCGCTCGTAAGCGCTCCACCAAGCGTCCTTGGCGTAATTCCTGCCCGCTTCCTCTCAAGCCGATTCCCCGGTAAAGCCCTCGTCACCCTTAAAAACAAGCCAATCTTGCAGCATGTTTGGGAAAAAGCGAGCCGGGCAAAGACATTGACCCGGGTTCTGATTGCCACCGACGACCAGCGTATCTTCGACGCCTCTCTCGCCTTCGGCGCAGAGGTGGTCATGACCAGCCCCCATCACCTCTCCGGTACGGATCGGGTCTCCGAAGCCGCCTCAAATCAAGCCTGCGACATCATCGTCAACATCCAGGGTGACGAACCTTTAATCGACCCAGCCGCCATCGACCTCGCTGCTCAAGCCCTCATCGACGACCCCTCCCTCGTCATGTCCACCCTCAAGCGCCGCATCGACGTCCCCAGCGAGATCACCAACCCCAATTGCGTCAAAGTCGTAACGGGTTTCTCGGGCGACGCCATCTACTTCTCTCGTTGCCCGATTCCCTACAATCGCGGCGTCAACGAAGCTTACTTCAAACACATCGGCCTTTACGTATACCGCAAGGATTTCTTGCTAGGCTATTCCGCAATGCCTGTTGGCCCCCTCGAACGCGCTGAGTCTCTCGAACAACTCCGCGCACTCGAAAACGGCCACCGCATTCGCGTCATCGAAACGCAGTACGAGTCTCTCGGGGTCGACACACCCGAAGACCTTGAACGTGTCAATCAACTCATCTCTCAGGGGAATCTTCTTCAAAATGGCTAAGTACATTTTTGTGACCGGCGGCGTAGTCTCTTCTCTCGGAAAAGGCATCTCCGCCGCGTCGATTGGCTGTCTGCTTGAAAGCCGTGGCCTCCGCGTCGCAATGCAAAAATTCGACCCCTACCTCAACGTCGACCCCGGCACCATGAGCCCCTTCCAGCACGGCGAAGTCTTCGTCACCGACGACGGCGCTGAAACCGACCTCGACCTCGGCCACTACGAACGCTTCACCCACACCCATCTCTCACAAGCAAACAACCTCACCAGCGGCCGCATCTACGAACGCATCATCTCCCGCGAGCGGCGCGGCGATTACCTCGGCAAAACCGTCCAGGTCATCCCCCACGTCACCGACGAAATCAAAGCCAACGCCCGCAAGGTAGCCGAAGGCGTCGACATCGTCATAGTCGAAATTGGCGGCACCGTTGGCGACATCGAATCCCTCCCCTTCATCGAGGCCATCCGTCAGCTCCGTCACGAACTCGGCCGCCACAACAGCGTCTTCGTTCATCTCACTCTGGTGCCCTGGATCGCCGCCGCCCAGGAGCTCAAAACCAAGCCCACCCAGCACAGCGTCAAAGAACTCCGCGCCATCGGTATCCAGCCAGACGTCCTCATCTGCCGCTCCGAGCGGCCTCTCTCAGACGACCTTAAGGGCAAGATCGCTCTCTTCTGTGACGTCGATGTCGATGCGGTCATCGCCGCTCCCGACGTCTCCAGCGTCTACGAAATCCCACTCGTCCTCGCCGAGCAAAAGCTGGACGAGAAGATCCTCGAACTCCTCAATCTCAAAACCCCG